>NZ_JBTNDH010000001.1:0-254110 GCF_054511095.1 Arthrobacter sp. TMN-49
ACGGTCTCGCCGTCACCACAGGGGCGGCAACAACAAAACCAAATAACCAATTCAATATAAATAAATTGGTATCAATAAAACTTGGCACACTATTGAGTTCTCAAACAACAACCACACCCAGCCAACACACCCAAACCAACAAACAGTCCGCAATGATCAGTGCCGAGGCAACTTTTCAATCTTACCCGCATGAATTCCAGTAGGTCAAATCCGTGATTTCGACTAGATTCAAACTTTCATTTGAACACAAACCATTGAGCCTGTTTTAAGGCCGATGTTTTTGTCTTGTCCGGATCCGAACTGTTCGTTCAGCGGAGTACTAACATTAGCACCAACTTGCCGGGAACACCAAACAGCAAGTTGGCGTTCCCGGCAGGCCCGAAATTTAGGCTTTCCGCGGGGTCAGATACAGGGCACCAAGGGGCGGCACGCGGAGCTGCACCGAGGCGCTCTGACCATCCCAGGGACGGTCCTGGGCCTCGAGCACTCCCACGTTTCGTACATCGGAACCGCCATAGCTTGCGAGGTCGGTATTGAGAACCTCTTGCCATTGCCCTGCTGCGGGCAGGCCTACGCGGTAGCCCTCGTAGGCGACGCCGGAGAAGTTGACAATGCACACCAGCGGATTGCCGGCTTTGTCCCGGCGGACGAAGGAAAGCACGTTGTTTGCACTGTCCCCACCATTGAGCCAAGTGAATCCTTCGGGGACATTGTCCTGCTCGTACAGGGCAGGAGTGCTGGCATAGTTTTGGTTCAACTCTTTCACCAGCAGTTGGACGCCGCTGTGGGACGGGTTCTCCGCCAGCCACCAATCAAGGCCATGCTGTTCGCTCCATTCGGATTCTTGACCGAACTCTGTGCCCATAAAGATCAGTTGCTTGCCCGGGTGAGCCCATTGGAACGCCAAGTAGGCGCGTAGATTGGCCAGCTGCTGCCACCTGTCCCCCGGCATCTTGCGCAATAGTGAACCCTTGCCGTGAACCACCTCGTCATGGCTGATGGGCAACAAGAAGTTCTCCGTAAACGCGTAGACCAGGGAGAACGTAATTTGATTGTGGTGCCAGCCACGGTTGATTGGGTCCTCAGCCATATACGTGAGGGAGTCGTGCATCCACCCCATATTCCACTTGATGCCAAACCCGAGCCCACCACCGCTGGTGGGTGCTGTCACGCCGGGGAACGCCGTGGACTCTTCTGCAATGGTGATAACTCCGGGATTGCGCCGGTATGCGGTTGCGTTCATTTCCTGCAGGAAGCTGATGGCTTCGAGGTTTTCCCTGCCACCGTGGCGGTTGGGGCTCCATTCCCCGTCCTCGCGGGAATAGTCTAGGTACAGCATGGAGGCAACGGCATCCACCCGCAGTCCATCAATGTGGAACTCTTCCAACCAGTACAAGGCATTGGCCACCAGGAAGTTGCGGACTTCGTTGCGGCCAAAGTCGAAGATCAACGTTCCCCAGTCGGGGTGTTCACCGAGCCGGGGATCCGCGTGCTCGTACTGCGCTCCACCGTTGAACTTTGCCAACGCCCACTCGTCCTTGGGGAAGTGTGCCGGCACCCAGTCCATGATGACGCCAATGCCACTCTGGTGCAGGGAATCGACGAGGAAACGGAAATCGTCGGGGTGGCCGAACCGTGACGTCGGTGCGAAGTAGGAGGTCACCTGGTAGCCCCATGATCCGCCAAACGGGTGCTCCGCCACGGGCATGAGCTCAACATGGGTGAACCCAAGCCCCTGCACGTACTGCACCAGTTCCGTGGCAAGCTCGCGATAGTTCAGCCCCGGGCGCCACGAGCCAAGGTGAACTTCATAAACGCTCATGGGGGAATTGTGCGGATCTTTGCGCGCACGTTGGGCCATCCAGTCGCCGTCTTTGAACGAGTATGTGGATTCCACCACGCGCGACGCCGTCAGCGGGGGCACCTCTGTGCCGTAGGCCATGGGGTCAGCTTTTTGCAGCCACTCACCGTGTTCGCTAAGAATCTCAAATTTGTAGCAATCGCCCGCCGCCACATCCGGGATGAACAACTCCCAAATTCCGCTGGTGCCCAGGCTGCGCATGGCATGAGCCCGGCCGTCCCAGCCGTTGAACTCGCCAATGACCCGCACCGCTTGGACTGCTGGCACCCACACGGCAAAGCTAACGCCTGTGACTTCGCCCAGTTGGGAGTGATAATGCTGCACATGAGCACCCAGCACTGTCCACAAGGTTTCATGCCGGCCCTCGGCAATAAGGTGTAGATCCAGTTCCCCCACTGTTGGCAGGTACCGGTAGGAATCGTCCGTGCGGTGCACGCCGTCGGCATAGGCCACATCCAGACGATAGTCCGGAACGTGCCCGGCCTCCTCAACCTGCACAACTGCCACCCAAATTCCGCCATGTTCGTGCGTCATGGGGTACTCGCCGCTGCCTGTCACCACATTCACCGACTGGGCCAAATGCCGCAGCGTGCGGATAGTAACCACTCCGTTGTCGCCTAAATGTGCCCCGAGCACGGAATGTGGGGCGTAGTACGTTCCCTCGGAAATTCGTGCCAAGACTCCCGCATCGACTGCCAGAGGGGCCATCTGATTTAGTCCCATGTCCACACCACTTTCCCTTGATTCAAAAAAATCTCGCACGGCCTTTACTGGAACCCATACCCAATCGGGCCGATTCTGTAATTCATAAACAACTTCGTACAGCGCCTTATCCAGCCACAATGCCACGAAAAGTACCGAGTCAATGGCAATTCGATTCCCGGAACCGTTTTCGTATCCCTGAATAAACGCCTCGGCGCTGCGTTGGGCCCATTGTGAACCTGCGGCAGAGCTCACGGTACCCGTCGCCGCGGCTTGTGCCCCCGCATAGTCAAAGGAACGGAGCATTCCCGCCACATCACGAAGCGTCACATCCGGGCAGCCCCGCTCGTTGAGTGGCCGCAGCGGCTCACCTTCAAAGTCCACGATGTACCACCCGCGCGCAGCCTTTGACTCCTGGTGCAGGAGTTGACCCAGGTGCAGATCCCCGTGGATGCGCTGCGCTGGCGGCATCTGAGTTATTTGGTTCAACTGTACTAAAATGTTGCGGATGTGCTCATCGTAGGGCCCGACGGCGGAGCGTACCTGCTTCCAGGCCACGTCCAGTCTGGTGCCTATTGCGTGCGTAAACGCCGAAATCTCGGCAGCGTCCTGGACGTGCTCGCCTAGGCTTTCGCGCAAACCGCAGTGAACTCGGGCCAGGGCATCACCTATGGCGTAGGCATTGTCGAAAAAATCTGTGCCGGCCCCCGCCGCAGCCAGGGCAATGGCCCACCCGTCGCGCGCATTGGGGACGAAGTCGTGAATCACAAAAAGCGCCGGACCGCCAACACCGTAGCCCACTGCAGCCTGCAGTGTGGGGACGCTGAAGTTGTGGCCGTCCACCGCAAGCCGGGCAAAGGCCTCGCCAATTTCAGACTCGGGGTGCTTCCCCGGGTAGAGCACCCGGAAGAATTTGGCAATCAGTGGCCGCTCGCCCAGCAGAAAAATAACTGAGGTGTTGGATTGTTCGCTGGTCACCAAGCGAACATTACTGACGGCCCCCATAGCAACGCCGGAAAGCTTGGGGTTGCGCCAAATATGCCAGCCCCGCCCGTCTTGGTGCCCGGCGGAATCCTCGCGGCTCAACTCCGCCAGCCAGGCTTGCATGAACGCCGGGTCGGCAAGTCCGTCGTAGACACGGCCGGCGGGCCACTTCCCGGCGGGATCTGCCTCAAGGCCGGCTTCAACCGTTCCCAGCAGCGCCGATTCCGGCGGCGGGGCGGCGCCGGGAACCGCGGCACCATGAGATGGCACGGTTGAGCTATCTTGGTGAAAGCTCAAGGGGACGTGCAGCGTGAGGCTAGATCCGGCGTCGGACGGGGCCTGGTGTGCACTGGACACCGGAGCGTCGTCGGGGCCGTTGCTCCGGAACGACACGTTGACGAGCAGCACGTGCAGGGAAATGCCGGGATAGGGCGAGTGCAGTTCATAGGAATCTGCAATGCTCAGCTGTGCGCCGTGCCCGGCGGCACCCTTGCGCGGGTACCAGCGCTGTGGCGGGAGCCAGCCGGCCAGCAAGTCGATAAGTTTGCCGGACATCAGTACCCGTACACCGATCCGTCAATGACAGGCAGGGCCTGCGTTTGGGTGGAGTGGGCATTGGAGGCCTGTGAGCGGATACGCAGCCAAAAGAAGTCGTAG
Source organism: Arthrobacter sp. TMN-49 (assembly GCF_054511095.1). Lineage (NCBI taxonomy): Bacteria > Bacillati > Actinomycetota > Actinomycetes > Micrococcales > Micrococcaceae > Arthrobacter > Arthrobacter sp. TMN-49. The sequence goes on from NZ_JBTNDH010000001.1 coordinate 4,205, forward strand.
GCGCCCACCGTCAAGGTGATCTGGCCGTCGTCGCCAATCCCGGGAAAGATGGACTCGCCAAACACTTCGCGCAGGCCGCGGCCAGCCAGCTCCGGCATGGTCAAGGTGGTGGCGATCGGGTGTTGGGACAGGTTGAAAACGCACAGGATGGATTCTGGTTTCTCCCCCTCGACATTACCCACCGGCAGTACCCGCAGGAACGCCAGTACTGACGCGTGTGAGGTGGGCACGTTCTCATAACCGCCCAGCCCAAAGGCGGCATGGGCTTTGCGCACGGCGAGAATCTTTTTGTTCCAGTGCAACAGCGAACTGGAGTGGGCCATCTGCGCTTCAACGTTGACGTGGTTGTAGTGATACACCAGGGACTGCACCACGGGCAGGAACAGCTTGCCCGGATCGACGTTGGAGAAACCTGCGTTGCGGTCGGGGTTCCACTGCATGGGTGTGCGCGAGGCGTCCCTGTCCTCAAGCCAGATGTTATCGCCCATGCCTATCTCGTCCCCGTAGTACAGGAAGGGGCTGCCCGGCAGGGCCAACAACAGTGCGTTGATGAGCTCAATCTCGGCCCGGGAGTTATCCAGCAAGGGTGCCAGCCGGCGTCGTATCCCAATATTGGCCCGCATCCGCGAGTCCGGGGCATACCAGCCCATCATGGCCTCACGCTCCGAGGGTGTCACCATCTCCAAGGTGAGCTCATCATGGTTGCGCAGGAAGGTCCCCCACTGGGCTCCTTGGGGAATATTGGGGGTGTTCGCCATGGTGTCAATGATGGGTGCGGCCTTTTGATCACGCAGAGCGTAGTAGAGCCGGGGCATGATGGGGAAATGAAACGCCATGTGGCATTCGGGCTTTTCCGCCGTGCCAAAGTAGTCCACCACTTCTGTGGGCATCTGGTTGGCCTCGGCAATGATGACCCGGCCCGGGAACTGGGCGTCCACCATGGCGCGCAGTTCCTGCAGGAACTGGTGCGTGGCCGGCAGGTTCTCGCAACTGGTGCCGTCTTCTGCAAATAGATAGGGAATGGCGTCGGCACGGAACCCGTCAATTCCTTGTTCCAGCCAAAACCTCACCACGTCGAAAACTGCCTGCCGAACGGCAGGATTCTCATAGTTCAGATCCGGCTGGTGGCTGAAGAACCTGTGCCAAAAGAACTGGCGCCGAACCGGGTCAAAGCTCCAATTGGACTCCTCGGTGTCAACAAAGAGCACCCGGGCCTCCTTGTACAGCTCCGCGGTGTCACTCCACATGTAAAAGTCACCAAACGGTCCTGTGGGGTCCTCCCGTGCGGCCTTGAACCAGGGGTGCTGGTTGGAGGTGTGATTCAGCGGCAGGTCAATGATGATGCGCATGCCCCGCTCATGGGCCTGGGTCACCAACGACTTGAAGTCGGAGATGGTGCCATAGCTTTCCATGATGGAGGTGAAATTACGCACATCGTAGCCGCCGTCGAGCAATGGGGAATCAAAGAACGGGGGCAGCCACAAACAGTCGATCCCCAGCCATTGGAGGTAGTCCAGCCGTGAGATCAGCCCGGAGAAGTCCCCCGATCCATCCCCGTTGGCGTCGGCGAAACTTTGCACCAGCACCTCATAGAAAACAGCCTTACGGTACCAGTGCCGGTCATGCGCCAGCCCGGGCGCGTTCAAATTGAACTGTTGAGCACCGCTGGAATGGGTGAAGGCCACGACTCACCGCCTGATGTACAGGATGTGGGCGGGTTCCAGATGGGCGTCCAGGCGGAAGTAGTTCTTCTTGCCCCAGTTCCAGGTGGCGCCCGTGATGAGCTCATCCACAATGAAGGTTCCGTCGGGGGCAAGCCGGTCCAGTGCCAAGGCATCAAGATCCAAGGTCACCTCGCCCTCGCGCATGCTGTGCGGATCAACATTAATCACCACAATAATGGTGTCCTTGCGGGCAGGGGCACCTTCCGTGGCGGCAATGTACTTGTGCTTGCTGAAGACCAGTGTGGCCGGATCCGAGCTCTCATGCAAGGAAAGGTTTTGCAGATCCAACAATGCTGGATGTGCCCTGCGGATGGTGTTGAGCATGGTGACAAACGGTGCCAGCGACTTCCCGTGCGCCTCGGCCGCAGCAAAGTCACGGTCCTTGTATTCGTATTTCTCGTTGTCAAGGTTCTCTTCAGAACCTGGCCGGGCGACATGTTCAAACAGCTCGTAGCCGGCGTACATGCCCCACAGGGGGCTGCCCATGGCGGCCAGAATGGCACGGATCTTAAACCCCGCGGGCCCACCAAATTGCAGGTACTCGGTGAGAATATCCGGGGTGTTGACGAAGAAGTTGGGCCGGAAATAGCCGGCCGATTCCCGGCTGACGTGGACCAGGTACTCCTCCAACTCTTCCTTAGTATTGCGCCACGTGAAGTAGCTGTAGGACTGCTGGAATCCGGCCCGCCCCAGCGCCGCCATCATGGCCGGGCGGGTAAACGCCTCGGCCAGGAAAACAATGTCCGGGCGTTCGGCGTTGACCGTGCCGATCAGCCATTCCCAGAACCACACGGGCTTGGTGTGCGGGTTGTCGACCCGAAAAATCCGCACACCGTGGTCAATCCACAGCCGCACAATCCGCAGGATCTCATGGGATAGACCTGCCGGGTCATTGTCAAAGTTCAGCGGATAAATGTCCTGGTACTTCTTGGGTGGGTTTTCCGCGTACGCAATGGTGCCGTCCACGCGCGTGGTGAACCATTCCGGGTGTTCGGTGGCCCAGGGATGATCCGGTGCGCACTGCAGCGCCAGATCCAGCGCAATTTCCAGCTCCAGCTCATTCGCTGCCGCCACAAAGGCGTCAAAATCGGCGAAGGTGCCCAAATCCGGGTGAATGGCGTCATGCCCGCCAGCCGCCGAACCAATGGCCCACGGCGAACCCGGATCCCCGGGCGCCGCCGTCAACGTATTGTTCGGACCCTTCCGGTTGACAGCGCCAATCGGGTGGATGGGCGGCAGATACAGAACATCAAACCCCATGGCGGCAACTGCGGGCAGCCTGTGGGTGGCCGAGCGGAAGTTGCCACTGGTCCACTCGCCGGTCACCGGGTGCCGGGTGGCCCCTTCCGACCGCGGAAAGAACTCGTACCAGGCGCCCCGGCCGGCGGCGTCGCGCTCCACCTTCAAGGGGAACGCCTCGCTGCTGGTCACCAGGTCCCCCAGCGGGAAATGGTCGACGGCGGCGCGGACGGCCGCGCCTGTCCCGGCGGCCAGGCGGTCATTGACGTTCAGGGACGAGTCGGCAAGGGTGCCAGCAGCATGCTCAAACGCCTTTGCGTCTTCGGCCCCGGGTGCCTCCTGTGCCGCCTTGCCCAGCAGCTGGGCGCCTTCGGCCAGCATGAGGTCCACATCGACGTCGGCGTTGATCTTTATTTGGGCATTGTGCGCCCATGTGGCGTACAGATCGCTCCAGCCTTCTATACGGAAGGTCCAGTCCCCTTCGAAGCCCGGGGTGAGAACACCTTCCCAAGCATCGGAGCCCTTGCCGCGTGGTGTGAGTTTGCTGCGCTGCGCCACCGTCCCGTCAGGAGCAATCAAGACCCCTGTGACACCCAAGACGTCATGGCCTTCACGAAACACCACTGCACTGACCCGGACATCGGCGCCACGGACACCCTTGGCGGGGAATTTGCCGCCCTCAAGCACAGGCTGGACGTTGGTGATGGGAATTCGGCCAAAACGCAGCCCCTGGGCGGGGCTAACCGCTACGGACAGCTGCCGGGCAGCGCCCACGGGTGAGGTGGCGGCTGGCACATTTCGCGAAGGCTTAGAAGTACTCACAAACTAGACGTTAGCGACTCCCCTGCCAGATTGCGAAGGCCTGTCCGTATTTGGGTGTCTTCTGCCGTCACGACGGTGTGAAAGTTCGTCTTGAACCGGCCAGCTTGCGTCATGAAGTAGGTAATAAACGGCCGAGGCAATATGGGTGTAACTTTCATGGGCTAGGGTGACCGGCATGAAAGCAATTCGCAGATTTACAGTTCGCACAACAGTCCCTGCGCAGATTTCCGCGCTGACACGCCTCGCCACCAATCTCCGCTGGTCCTGGCACCTGCCCACGCGTACTTTGTTTGAATCGCTCAATCCCGTGCTCTGGGACAAGTCCCGCCATGACCCGTTGGCCATGCTGTCGGCACTGTCCCGTGAACAGTTACACGCACTGGCCACCGACCCTGACGTGGTGGCGCGGGTGGCCAGTGCCGAACAGAGCCTGAACTGTTACCTCAACGAGCCGCGCTGGTATCAAGAGCTGGGCCCTGAGGCGCCCCAATGCATTGCCTACTTCTCCCCCGAATTTGGTATTGCCGACGTCCTGCCCCAGTACTCCGGCGGTTTGGGCATCCTCGCCGGTGACCACCTCAAATCCGCCTCCGACCTTGGTGTGCCCTTGATCGGCGTCGGGCTTCTGTACCAGGCCGGCTACTTCAAGCAGTCGCTGTCCAAGGATGCCTGGCAGCAGGAAACGTACCCGCTGCTGGACCCCGACGCGTTGCCCCTGACGCTGTTGCGCGAAGCCGACGGCGCACCTGTGCTCATTTCGCTGCCCCTGCCCGGGAACCGGGTGATGCACGCACACATTTGGCGCGCGGATGTGGGCCGGGTGCCGCTGCTGCTGCTGGATTCCAACGTGGCCGGGAACGACGACGCCGCCCGTGGCGTCACCGACAGGCTGTACGGCGGTGGCGGAGACCACCGGTTGACTCAAGAACTGCTGTTGGGCATGGGCGGGGTCAAGGCTTTGCGCGTGCACACCCGCCTTTCGGGCACGGCGGCCCCGGAAGTTTTTCACACCAATGAGGGCCATGCGGGTTTCCTGGGCATTGAGCGGATCCGCGAACTCATGGATCCGGCCGTCACCAAGCACCCGCTGTCATGGAGCGAGGCGTTGGCCGCCGGACGCGCCTCAACAGTTTTCACGACTCACACCCCTGTCCCCGCCGGAATCGACAGGTTCCCGCGCAGCATGATCGAGCATTTCTTCGCCGGCAAGCTGGCTCCCGGCGTGCCGGTGGAAAAGATCCTCTCCCTCGGTGCAGAGAATTACGAAGGCGGCGACCCGGCCGTGTTCAACATGGCCGTCATGGGGCTCCGCCTGGCCCAACGGGCCAACGGCGTGGCCAAACTTCATGGTGTTGTCTCCCGCGGCATGTTTTCTGGCTTGTGGCCGGGCTTTGATCAGGAAGACATCCCCATCACCTCCGTCACCAACGGCGTGCATGTGCCCACCTGGGTGGATCCTGCGCTGGCCGAGTTGGCCCGGGAGCGTTTTGGTGCCGAGGTGCTGGACGGCCCGGACTGGGCCAAGGTGTACGAGATTGATGATGATGAGGTGTGGGCCATGCGCCGCCGGCTACGTGCCGCGCTGGTCAGCGACGCCCGGCGTCGTTTGCGGTCCTCGTGGAAGAAGCGCGGCGCCGCAGACGCCCAACTCGCCTGGACCGACAGCGCCCTGGACCCGGACGTGTTGACCATCGGCTTTGCCCGCCGCGTCCCCACCTACAAGCGCCTGACCTTGATGTTGCGTGACCCCGCCCGGCTGAAGGCCTTGCTGCTCCACCCCGAGCATCCCATCCAGATCATCATTGCCGGAAAATCCCATCCTGCCGATGACGCCGGCAAGAAAATGATTCAGGATCTGGTGCAGTTCACCGATGATCCCGCGGTGCGCCACAGGATCGTCTTCCTGCCCAACTACGACATCGCCATGGCCAGGACGCTCTTCCCCGGGTGCGATGTGTGGCTAAACAACCCGCTGCGACCCTTGGAGGCTTGCGGCACGTCGGGCATGAAAGCTGCCATCAACGGCTCCTTGAACCTTTCGGTCATGGATGGCTGGTGGGATGAACTGTACGACGGCGAAAACGGCTGGGCGATCCCCACGGCAAATACTGGCACCAGTGATGAGGAACGCGACGATATTGAGGCCGCAGCCTTGTACGAACTGTTGGAAACCCAGGTGGCGCCGCGCTTCTACGGCGAAGTGGTGACCACAGAAGCCGGTGCGGCAGGACCGTCACAGCCACACAACGGTGCCCTGCCGGCCCATTGGATTTCCATGATCAAGCACACCCTGGCGCAGCTTGGCCCGGCCGTGTCCGCCAACCGCATGGTGGCAGAGTATGTGCAGCGGTTGTACCAGCCAGCAGCGGAGGCCGGTCGCCTGGCCAGGGCCAACGACTACGCCGCCACCAAGGAACTGGCTGCCTGGATTGACACTGTCCGGCCCGCCTGGCCGGGTGTGCATGTGGAGCACGTGGAGTCGCACGGACTGCTCGACGACCCGCAAATTGGTGAATCCTTGCAGGTCCGCGCCAATATCACGCTGGGCCACCTTCGCCCAGAAGACGTCAATGTCACCGTGGTGTACGGGACAGCGGGTGACTCCGACGAGCTCACGGCAACGCGCAGCCTGCCCCTGCACCCGGTCAAGGAGAACGGTGCCGGACGCTACCAGTTCGCCACTGAGCTGATCATTGACCGCTCAGGAACCTTTGGTTACGGCATCCAGGTCCTACCCCACCACGAAGCACTGGCCGATCCGGCGGAGCTGGGTCTGATCACCACCGCTTAGTCCGGCAACTGACCCGCAGAAAACGCCGAAAATCCTCGATTTCGAGGACATTTTCGGCGTTTTCTGCGGGTCAGTTGCTGCGCGGGTCAGTTGCCGGGCGGAGGAGGAGCTAGCGCGGGGTGAGGTCGTTGCGGTACAGCTGAACGGAATTGGCGTTCGCCCGCACCGCGTTCCCTGCCTGAATCAGCGGGCTCGACCTGGGCAACCTAAAGGTCGGTTCGCCGTCGTCGGTGTATGAGGGAGCCTCGGTGGTCATCCGCAACATGTACGGCCGGGGTGCGGATACCTCAGCACCGGCGACCGCCTCCGGCGCAGCACCGGCGCCCTCGTCTGTCTCACCCTCGGGCGCAGCGTCGCTGAAACGCGGATTTGCCGGCAGGATCACATCTTCATCCGTGACCCCGGTATTGAAGACCACCAGGCCGTCAACGGTCCCGTCCGGGGAGCCCATCAACATGCTCAGAACGCGTTCGTGCGGGTTCTTCCACCGCTCAGGAGTCATGGGCAGCCCGTCGGCGCCAAACCAGTGGATGAAGGACTGCCCGCCACGAGTGGGATAGGTGCTGGGCTGAAGCGCCAAGAAGTCCCTGCGGATCTGCACCAATCGAATCGTGGCGGCCAGCATGGTCTTGGCCTCCTCATCCATGGTCCAGTCAACCCAGGCGATTTCATTGTCCTGGCAGTAGACGTTGTTGTTGCCGCCCTGGCTGCGCCCCAACTCATCGCCGGCAGCAATCATGGGCACGCCCAGAGCCAACAACATGGTGGCCATCAGATTGCGTGCTGTCTTGGCCCGCTGAGCCACGGTGGTGGGGTTGTTGGTGATGCCCTCAACGCCGTGGTTCCAGCTGCGGTTATTGCTGGTCCCGTCCCGGTTGTCTTCCTGGTTGTCCAAATTGTGCTTGTGATTGTAAGCAGTCAAATCGGCCAAGGTGAAACCGTCGTGGGCCGTGATCAGGTTGATCGAAGCCAACTGTCCTCGGCCGGAGCCAGCAAAAATCTTGGCCGATCCACCCAGCGCATCACCGAAGGTGGCCAGACCGTTGTGGTGGTAGCCGGCCAACATGGCGGCCCTGTCGGTCAGCCACACTTCACGCACCTGGTCGCGGAACGAGTCGTTCCAGTCAGCCCAGCCGGTGGGGAAATTGCCCGTCTGCCAGCCACCGTAGCCAACATCCCAGGGCTCGGAAATCAGTTTCGCGGTGGAGAGCACACCGTCGGTTGCTGCCGCGAGCAGGAACGGGTGTTGGTTGGTGAACTCGTGATGGCCATCGCGGGCCAAAGATACTGCCAGGTCAAAACGGAACCCATCAATATGGAATTCCTCCACCCAGTAGCGCAGCGAATCCATGGCCATTTTAATGACCTGGGGGTTGCCGAAGTTCAGGGTGTTGCCGCAGCCAGTGGTGTCGTAGTAGTTGCCCTCACGCATGCGGTAGTACTGCTCTTCAGCCAAACCACGCCAACTGTAGGCGGGCCCGCCCTGGCCGCCCTCGGCAGTGTGGTTGTACACAACATCCAAGATGACCTCAATGCCTGCCATGTGCAGCAGTTTGATCATGCCCTTGAGCTCGGCCTGCACAGCCGCCGGACCGGCGTCGCGCGCGGCCTGGCTGGCGTACTCCACATGGGGGGCAAAGAACCCCAGGGTGTTGTAACCCCAGTAATTGCTCATGCCGGTGCCGTGGAGGTGCGGCTCATCAATGTGGAAGTGGACAGGCAAAAGTTCGACGGCCGTCACGCCGAGGTTGAGCAGGTGCTTGATCATGGCTGGATGCGCCATGCCGGCATAGGTTCCGCGAATCTCTTCGGGAATCTCCGGGTGCAACATGGTCTGGCCGCGAACATGTGCTTCGTAAAAGACTGTTTCCCGCCACGGGGTGTGCGGCCGGGCGACAGTGCCCCAATCAAAGCCGGAGTCCATGCGCACCGACATGTACCTGATCTCGCCAGTTGGGCAAACTTCTTCGTGAATGTACCGGCCATACGGGTCCAGTAACAACTGCACAGCATCGGGGTCGATGCGGAGCATCTCCTCCTCAGTTGCCGCGAAGTTCGTGTAGAAACCGTACAGGCTACCCACGGGCATGTCCGGTACCAGGCCGTGATGCACGCCGTCAGTCTTGTCCGGCAGCAGCACAGCCTTCCACTGCTCCCCGGGGGGCTGGTAACACAGCACCACTGTGCTGTTGGCGGGGGAATACACGGCCACGTTGGCCATCGAGGCCTCGGCGCCCTGAATGGCGCGCACTCCCAGAACGGAATGGCGCGAAAGTGCGGCCCCCAGGGTGCCGATGGCCTCGATGACGGTTTCGGGCATGGTTAAGCCTTGGCCGCTCTTTGTCTTGAGATCTCGTAGAGGCTGATGCCTACGGCCATGGAGGCGTTCAAGGACTCCATGGCGGAATCGATCGGGATGGACACGATTTGATCGCAGTTTTCGCGAACCAAACGGGACAGGCCCTTGCCCTCGGAACCAACCACGATGCACACCGGCTCCTGTGCCAGGGTCAGATCGGGCAACGCAACGTCGCCCTCGCCGTCGAGCCCCAACACGAAGTAGCCCATCTTCTGGAACGCACCGATGGCGCGGTTCAAGTTCGGGGCTTTGGCGACCGGGACGCGCACGGCGGCACCGGCACTGGTCTTCCAGGCTGCGGCGGTGACGCCGGCACTGCGGCGTTCGGGGACGATCACTGCGTGGCCCGAGAACGCCGAGACGCTGCGGATGATGGCGCCGAGGTTGCGGGTGTCGGTGATGCCGTCAAGGGCCACAATGAGCGGGGCGTTAGAAATGTGACCCTTTTTCCACTTGGCCATGATCTCCCCGGCCGTATCAACGGCGTCCTCGTACTCGTACGGGGGAATCTGCAGGACCAGGCCCTGGTGGATGGCGTCTTCGGTGAGGCGGTCCAGCTCAGGCTTCTGCGCCTCCAACAACGGAATGCCGCGCTCCGCCGCAAGCTTGATGGATTCACGCACGCGCTCGTCCATGTCAACCCGCACGGCCACGTAGAGGACCTTGGCCGGGATGCCTGCACGCAGCGCCTCGACCACCGAGTTGCGGCCGGTGACGAGTTCTTCCATGGCCTTGCCCTTGGGTCCGCTGTTGCGGCGCGGGGAATTGCTGGTTCCCGCGTGCTTGACGGCGGAACGCTCGGCCAGATCCTTGCTCTTGTAGGCCTTGTGGTACGTGCGCTCATCAGCCTTGGGAGTCGGCCCCTTGCCCTCGAGTGCCTTGCGGCCCAGCCCGCCTGTGCCCTTGACGGGGCCCTTTTTGAGCTTGCGGACGGCGCCGGAACGGGAACTGTTGGCCATGGTAAAACCCTTACGATTGGTGCGGCGCCCTTGATTCCAAGGCCCCAAAGTCGTCAACATACTTGAACGCACGCACATTTTAGGCGCACGAGATAACGGGAAAGTGAAACCCGTAGCTATCAGTTTACGGCCTGCACGCGATTTTGGTGAAAGTCAGCCCAAAAAGTGCCCATTCTCACGCACCCCATCGCGGGCCCGAATATGGGATATTCAGGGTGTGTGGGCTACCTGCGCAATGACCAGCTGGAGCCATTGGCGGAATCGGCAATGTCAATGCCGGCTGCGGCCAACACGTCCCTGATCCTGTCCGATTCGCCCCAGTTTTTCTCCGTCCGGGCCCGGGCCCGGTCCTCCAACGCGGACTTGACCAGAACATCCAGGGCGCTTAGTTCCGCCTCGGAGCCCTGCCCGCGCTGCCACTGCGGGTCCGTGGGGTTGATGCCGAGGGCCGACGTCATGGACAGGACAGCTTGCAGCGCGACGCCGGCCACGTCGTCGTCGTTCCTGGCCAACGCCGTATTGCCCGCACGCACAGTCTCGTGCAGGACGGCAAGCGCCGCTGGAATGTTCAAGTCATCATCCATGGCGGCGTCGAACGCTTGGGGGGTCCGGGAATACCCGCCGAACGCGCCGTCCGGGTGGACCTTGGCAGCCGCTGCGTTGATAAAGGTCTCAACGCGTTCGACGGCGGCGCCGGCCTCCGTGAGCGAGCCGGCCCGGTAGTCCAGCACCGAGCGGTAGTGCGCCTGGCCCAGGTAGTAGCGGACCACGAGCGGGCGGGCGATGTCGAGCATTTCCCGCGGGTTGATGGTGTTGCCGATGGACTTGGACATTTTTTCACCCTCATAGGTGACCATGCCGTTGTGCATCCAAAAATTGGCGAAGCCGTGTCCGGCTGCCTGGGACTGTGCCATCTCGTTTTCGTGGTGCGGGAATCGCAGATCCAGCCCGCCACCGTGAATGTCGAACTCGGTGCCAAGGTATTTGGTCACCATGGCGGAGCACTCCAGATGCCAGCCGGGCCGGCCGGTGCCCCAGGGCGACGCCCAGCTGGCCGTTTCCGGTTCACCGGCCTTGGAGCCTTTCCACAGGGCGAAGTCGCGGGCGTCCTTCTTGCCGCGCGGATCGGCGTCGGGGGATGCCTGCATGTCATCAATGCTCTGCCGGGTCAGGGCGCCGTACTGCTTCCAGGAACGGACATCAAAGTACACGTCGCCGGAGCCATCCAGGGCCGGGTAGGCGTGTCCGCGCTCAATCAAGAGCGCAATCAGGGCGTGCATTTCCGGGATGTGGCCGGTGGCTCGTGGCTCGTACGTGGGTTTGAGGATGCCTAGGGCGTCGTAAGCGTCCTCGAAGGCCTGCTCAAATCTGTAGGCCAGGGCCCACCACGGCTCATTGTTCTCGGCCGCCTTGAGCAGGATCTTGTCATCAATATCGGTCACATTGCGCACAACAGTGACCTCCAGCCCCTTGGCTTGCAGCCAGCGGGTCAGCTGGTCAAAAGCCAAGGCCGAACGGACGTGGCCAATGTGCGGTTCCCCCTGCACGGTGGCACCGCAATAGTAGACCGACGCCCGACCCTCCTTGAGGGGGACAAAGTCGCGGACGGAAGCTGTGGCGGAATCATAAAAGCGCAAGGTCACGGCTCTAGGTTACCTTTCCGGCACGGAGGTGGGGGTGTTACTGATGACAAGGGCTGTGGCAATGGCCGTGATGCCTTCACCACGGCCGGGGAAGCCAAGCTTGTCCGAGGTGGTGGCACTGACCGAAACCGGCGCCCCGGCGGCTGTGCTCAAGACAGCCTCAGCCTCGTGCCTGCGCGGGGAGAATATGGGCCTGTTGCCCACAAATTGCACGGCAATATTGCCAATGTCAAAGCCGGCCGCCCGCACAATCCGGGCGGCTTCGGCCAGGAGTGTCACACCGCTGGCACCCTTGTATTCGGCCCTGTCTGTACCAAAGTGGGTCCCCAAATCCCCCACCCCGGCGGCCGAGAACAGGGCGTCGGCTGCCGCATGAGCCACGGCGTCGCCGTCGGAATGGCCGCTCAGCCCCCGCTCTCCTGCCCAGAAGAGCCCCGCTAGCCATAGCGGGGCGGGGCTATCCTCGGGTGCGAAGGCGTGGATGTCCACGCCGATGCCTGTTCGTGGCAACATCATGCGTTTTACCCTTCCACCCAGCGAGGGCGCAGCGGCCCTTCCAGCATTGCTTCGGCCAGGAGCAAATCAGTCGGTGAGGTGATCTTCAGGCTGTGCGTGGAGCCCTGCACCACAAATACTTGTTCACCGAGGGATTCCACCAGCATGGCGTCGTCGGTGATCTGCGCGGCGGTCTGCTCATCCAGTGTCAGTGCGTGGGCGTAGGCCCGGCGCAGGGTTTCCAGCTCAAATCCTTGCGGCGTCTGCACGGCACGCAACTGGCTCCGCGCCGGGGTGCCCACCACCTGCTCCACGCCGGCGCCCGTGGCCGGAAGGGTTGCCGGCACCACCGTTTTGATGGTGTCAACCACGGCCAGTGCCGGGATGACGGCCTTGGCGCCGTCTCGCAACGCCGCGGAGACGCGGTTAAAGACGCCCGACGGCGTCAGGGGCCGGGCGGCGTCGTGAATCATCACCGTGGTGATGCCGTGGGCAATGTGCGCCAACGCCGCATATACCGACTCGGACCTTTGCATGCCACCGTCAACAACGTTGAAGAGCACCCCTGCGGTTTGGGCTTCGTCACCGAGCCGCTGACAAATATCGGCCAATTCCTGGTCTTGGGCCGGAATGGCCACGCAAATCTGCGCCGCCACCCGCGCCTTCAGCACGCCTCTCACCGCGTGGACAAGCATTGGTTCTGCCCCGAGGGGAACCCTCGCCTTGGGCACCCCATAGCCCAAACGCTGTCCAGAACCAGCTGCAACTATTACTACTGCACACGAGCCATCCTTCACCTCAGTCATAGCCTCTACAGTAGCGGCGACGGCGAACAAAAGACCTCAGGTGCGCAAAAAACCCCTGCACCAAACGGTGCAGGGGTTTTTCGAGAAGATAAGAAAACTATGAAGCCAGAACTTCGTCAAGGACTTCAGCAGCCTTGTCTTCGTCAGTCTTTTCCGCCAGGGCAAGCTCGGAAATCAGAATCTGACGTGCCTTGGCGAGCATACGCTTCTCGCCGGCAGACAGGCCGCGGTCATGGTCCCGACGCCACAGATCGCGCACAACTTCTGCAACCTTGATGACGTCACCTGAGGCAAGCTTTTCCAGGTTTGCCTTGTAACGGCGAGACCAGTTGGTGGGCTCCTCCGTAAACTCCGCACGAAGCACCTCAAAAACGTGCTCCAACCCTTCCTTGCCGACAACATCACGAACCCCAACGAGGTCCACGTTCTCCGCAGGAACCTCAATGGTCAGGTCGCCTTGGGCAACCTTGAGCTTGAGATACATCTTTTCTTCACCACGGACGGTGCGCATCTTGATCTCTTCGATCTTTGCCGCACCATGGTGTGGGTAAACTACTGTCTCGCCGACCTCAAAGAGCATGTGGATTCTCCCTTTCCAATAGTCCTAGTTTACCACGGCTAACCACCCACTCCCTTGAGTTTCCGCAGGTCAGGGACCGCAAGCGCTACGCTGACCGCGCAATTGTTCCAACAATTGGAGAATTCGCCAGCCCTTGACTAACCGCTCACAAAGTGCTTTGCAGTATTGCGTGCGCCGGGCGCAATGTCCGCACTCAATGGCGGAAGCGCACATTGCGCCCTTTTACGGATAAGCTGGCGGGAGATATTTTGTCTTTTCCATGAGGAGTTATTGACGTGAGAATCGCTGCCGGCATCCGCGGTACCAACCGACTGCAACGCTTGAGCCTGATTGCAGCCATCGGCGTTGGCGCCATGGCCTTCACCGGTTGCACAGCCATCAACCCGCAAAGCACCACCTTGACCTACTCCGCATCCGATGGAGTCCGCAAGGACGTGGGCCAACTGCAGCTGCGCAACGTACTGGTCGTCTCCGAGGCCGCCGGCAGCCCCGGCCGTCTCATTGGTACGTTTTACAACCAGTCCGACGCCGACATCACCTTGACCGTCAGCGGCGCCCAAGGCTCCCAGACTGAGATCACCGTCAGCCCCGGCACTCCCCTGGTGCTGGACACCGCCGGCGACAAGGCCATCCTCAGCACCATGGCCGAGCCGCCCGGCGCCATGGAACCGCTTGAACTGCGCCAGTCCGGCGGAGCCACCGAATCATCCACCATCAACGTTCCGATTTTGGATGGCACACTGCACGAATACAAGAGCCTTGTGCCGACGGCTGATCCCACCGTGGCACCCTCTGATGTTCCTACGGCTACGGACGCGCCTGCCACAGCGGCACCGTAAGTCCTGCACCCATGCGCTGCGAAAGGCGGGGCCGGTCATCACGATGATGACCGGCCCCGCCTTTTAATGCCACGGCCGCCGCGCTAGGAATATGCGACGGCGGTCGGTGTCGGTTTAGGGCTCGAACTTGTAGCCGAGACCACGCACGGTCACCAGGTATTTGGGGACGGCCGGATCGGGTTCAATCTTGCTGCGAAGGCGCTTGACGTGCACATCAAGGGTCTTGGTGTCGCCCACGTAGTCGGAGCCCCACACCCTGTCAATGAGCTGACCGCGGGTGAGTACCTTCCCGGCGTTGCGCAGCAGCATTTCCAGGAGTTCAAACTCCTTCAGCGGGAATGCCACAGATTCCCCGTGAACGCTCACCACATGACGCTCCACATCCATGCGCACGGGGCCCGCATGCACCGTGGCGTTCATCAGTTCCTCCGGCTCGGCAAGGCGTCGAAGCACTGCCCGGATCCGGGCTATCAGCTCACGCGAGGAATATGGCTTGGTCACATAGTCATCGGCACCAAGTTCCAGCCCCACCACCTTGTCAATTTCCGAGTCCTTGGCCGTAAGCATGATGACAGGAACACTGGAGCGTTGGCGCAAATTCTTGCACACTTCGGTGCCGCTCATGCCCGGCAGCTGCAAATCCAACAACACCAGATCGGCGCCGCTGCGCTCAAACTCCACAATGGCGTCCAGGCCGTTGTCCACAACCTGGACTTCGTACCCTTCCTTGGCCAGCAGGAAGGACAAGGGGTCACTGATGGACTCCTCATCTTCAACTATCAAAATTCTGCTCACGCTCGATGCGCTCCTTTAGATAAGTCTGGGGTGCCGGTCAGCACTACTGCCGGTACCGGCGTCGGACGGTGGATAGGAAAGCTGGGGCAGGCGCACGGTAAAGGTGGACCCCAGCTTGGGTGCCGACCACAGCGTCACTTCGCCGCCGTGGTTGCTCACAATGTGTTTGACAATGCTCAGCCCAAGGCCAGTACCGCCGGTGTGGCGGGACCGGGCGGCATCGACGCGGTAGAACCGCTCGAAGATTCTGTCCTGCTCGGCAGGCGAGAGGCCGTCGCCCTGATCGGAAATACTGACGGAGACCACGCCGTCGGCCACCAACAAACCTATCCCCACCTGGGTGTTTTCCGGGGAGTAGCGCACGGCATTGTCGATCAGGTTGCGCAGCGCCGTCACCAATTGGGCCTGGTCACCGTGGACCTCGGCGACTTGCCGCGCCCCCACTACCAAAGTGATGTTCTTGCTCTGGGCCGGCAAACGGGTTCTGTCCACCGCCTCGGCTATGACGGCGTTCATGTCAACGTCAGTGCCCACGCGGGCCACGTCCTTGCCCTGCAACCGTGAAAGCTCGATGATGTCCTGCACCAGGGCGGCCAGGCGTGCCGATTCGGTCATCATGCGCTTGGCAAAACGGCGGACGGTGGCTTGATCCTCCGGCGCCGATTCAAGAGCCTCGGCGAGCAGCGAGATGGCACCAACGGGTGTCTTGAGTTCATGGGAAACGTTGGCCACAAAATCATTGCGGACAGCTTCCGTGCGGGCAATTTCGGTTCGGTCATCGGCCAGCAGAAGAATGTACTCCTCCCCCAGCGGCGCCACACGCACCTGGATCACCAGGGTGCCCTGCCCGGGGGCCGTTGACGCTTGCGGGACAGTCGCCGTGTGGGCTTCCGCCGGCCGGCCCGGCGTGCTGCTGGAGCTGGTGTGTGGCGCCGGGTGGGGAGCCGCCTGGGACAAAACCAGGCGCGGCAAGATCAGGTCACGTTCCTCGATGACACCATCACGACGCACTCTGTGCGCCAGCTCAATCAGCTCCTTGTGCACCACAGTATGACCGCGCACAAGACCAAAATTGTAGGCGCCCGGACTGGCCCGCACCACACCGTCAACCGTGTCAATCACGATGAACGCTTTGCCCACCACTGAAAGAACCTCCGCGGCGCCGTCGGGCAACGTTGGTTCGGCAATGGTCAACGGGTGTCTGCGCGACCTTTCGCTGAAACTAAACGCGAGCATGCCAAACACGCCAAGGCTCAGGCCAATAAGCCCGGCAACAACTCCAACCAACAGGGGATCCACGCCACCAGCCTATGCTCTAGCGGGGTGATTTTAGCCAAAACAGCCTCCCGGCGGTGCTCGTTCAACAAACGTTCACTTAGTGGTGCGCTCATGTTCACTTGCAGGTGGCATGCTGGAACCCTTGAGGCCCCCCGTGGGCTGCCCATGAAAGGACACACGCGTGCGTAAAGTTTTCCAGGCCGAACTTCACCAAATTGGCGAGGGACTTATAGAGATCTCTGCATTGGTGGGCGAGGCCATCACCAAGGGCACCACCGCTTTCGCAGCAGCTGATCTGCAGACGGCTCAGGAAGTCATCGCCGCTGACGCCCGGATTGACTTCCTGCAAAACGACTTGGATGAGCGCGCCATTGACGTGCTGGCGTTGCAGGGACCGGTGGCCAGCGATCTTCGCATGATCGTTGGTTCGCTACGCATGAGCGCGTCCCTGGAACGCATGGGGGATCTGGCCCGGCACATTGCCCAGCTGACCCGCCTGCGTTTCCCCAACCAGGTCATTCCGGCCTCCCTGACCGCCACCTTCGCCGAGTTGGCGCGTCTGGACATCGTCATCGCGCACAAGGTGACGGAGCTGTTGGACACCCGTGACCTGGAGCTGGTGAGCGACATCGCCGCAGCCAAGGGCCAGATCAACAAGCTGCACAAGCACGTTTTCTCCACCATGGCAGCCCCGGAGTGGCAGGAAACCGCCGCAACAACAGTCGATGTCACCTTGGCCAGCCGCTACTTCGAACGGTTTGGCGATCACGGCGTCTCGGTGGCCCGCAAGGTTTCCTACCTGGTGACAGGTGAATGGCAGCCCGAGGACTTCCTCACCGTGTAGTTTTTAGCCCCACCATCTGCCGCTTGGGAGTGGCGGGAGGACGTGGGGGAACGGCGGCGGGCCACCTTTTCAGCAAAGGTGACCCGCCGCCGTCGAACTTTAAGTTACTTTTTGCCCTGGTTCGCAACAGCCTGGATGGATGCCGCAGCGGCGTCCGGGTCCAGGTACTTGCCGCCGGGGGTGATGGGGGCGAAGTTCTCGTCCAGTTCGTACACCAGCGGGATGCCGGTGGGGATGTTCAGGGATGCAATGGCGTCATCTGTGATGCCGTCCAAGTGCTTGACCAGGGCGCGCAGCGAGTTGCCGTGAGCCGTCACCAAAACAGTTTTGCCCGCCTTGAGGTCTTCCTTGATGTCCGACTCCCAGTACGGCAGCAGGCGGACCAGGACGTCCTTGAGGCACTCGGTGCGCGGCAGGGCCTCACCGAGGCCGGCGTAGCGGGGATCGTTGGCCTGGGAGAATTCGCTGTCGTCGGACAGGACCGGCGGCGGGGTGTCGTAGCTGCGGCGCCATTCCATGAACTGCTCTTCGCCGTACTCGGCCAGCGTCTGGGCCTTGTCCTTGCCTTGCAACGCGCCGTAGTGGCGTTCGTTCAGGCGCCAGTCACGCTTAACGTCAATCCAGCCGCGGTCGGCGACATCGAGGGCAATGTTGGCGGTGTTGATGGCCCGCTTCAGACGCGAGGTGTACAGCACGTCCGGGAGAAGATTGTTCTCCACGAGCAGCTCACCGCCGCGGGCGGCTTCGGTCCGGCCCTGATCGTTCAGGTCAACATCCACCCAGCCGGTGAACAGGTTCTTGGCGTTCCACTCACTGTGGCCATGGCGTAACAAAATCAGCGTATAAGTCATGGTTTCATCCTACCGGGCGGGAATGCGCGGACCTTCAATTGCTACGCGGCACTGCTTCTGCGCACCATTGGCCACCCATCGTGCGCAGCTCTCACAGTGGCGCACCATGGCGGTGCCGCGGTGCGCAGAATCAATCTCCTGCGTGCTCCTCTAAACTTGTTCTGTGGTTCAACGTGCACAGCGGGTCAAGGGCAATTCCGTCGACCCCACGGCACGGGCTGGCCGCCAACGCAACAAGCCGTTCGGCAATGTCACCCGCGGCACCACCAACCCCAACCGTTTGCGCCGGGTGGACCGTTGGTTGGCGGGCCCGCAGGCGTGGCGCCTGCGCTCCGAGACCAACCCGCTGGTGATCGACTTGGGCTACGGGGGCTCGCCCACCACGGCTGTTGAACTGTACGGGCGCCTCCAGGCAGTCTGCCCGGACGTGCACGTCACAGGTGTTGAGATTGAACCCGAGCGGGTCCGCATTGCCAAGCCGTTGGAACATGCTGGCCTGGATTTCCGGGTGGGCGGTTTTGAGATTCCCGTGCCGGGGCAGGCCACCATGGTCCGCGCCTTCAACGTGCTGCGCCAGTATGAGGAGGCCGACGTCCTGCTCATCTGGGATACGGTCCGGTCCCGCCTGTCGCCGCACGGCATTTTTGTGGACGGCACGTGCGATGAGATCGGCCGCCGCAGCACCTGGGTAGCCCTTGACCGCTCAGGCCCGCAATCGTTGACCATTTCGCTGCGCTTTGGCGCCTTTGACCTTCCCAGCGACGTTGCCGAGAGGCTGCCCAAGGCACTCATCCATCACAACGTGCCCGGTCAGAAGATCCACGACTACCTGCAGGCGCTGGATCAGCACTGGCTGGCAGGGGCGGCGCTTTCCGCGTTTGGCAACCGACAGCGTTGGCTGGCCATGTGCCAAGAAATGTTCGACGCCGGCTGGCCAGTGGTGCGTGCGCCCGCACGGTGGCGTTTGGGTGAGCTGACGGTGGCGTGGTCAGCCGTGGCGCCCTAACCTACCAGGACGATCCGCGGTTTTGCTGGCCTTTGCCGCGGCCGCGAACTTCAACCAGTGCGGGACGGACATCAGCCAAGTACACGCCGGCTGCGGTGACCCCGCCAAGGCACAGAATCATGCCCATCCCCAGCGGCGGCACCGACAGGGTCATGATGGGCCCAATGACGTACAGGACACCAAAAAAGGTGGCACCGGCGGTCAGGGCCGTCCAAAACGTCTTGGTTTTCTTGTAGACGCGCTCAAAATCCGCGGCGGGAGTGCGCAGGCAATCGCTCAGCGCCCACACCTGAATGCCCAAGGCGAGCAGCCCAAAGCCAACCAGGATGAAGAACTCTACAAAACTCAAAATAGTAGCCACAATTCAAGCTTACAGGGCAACCCTGCTCAGAGGGTTTCTTGTTTGTCCGAAAGCTGCGCGGTGGCATCAAGGCGTGCAAACGCCTGCTCCAAGTCACGCCACAGGTCCTCGACGTTTTCGATTCCCACGCTCAGCCGCAGGAGATTGACGGGCACGGTTTCTGGCTCATTGGTGTGACGGCGGCGGCGCTCAATCAAGGACTCCACGCCGCCAAGGGACGTTGCCGGAGTCCACAGCCGCAGGGCCTGAACAAAACCTGTGGCCGCGGCTTCACCGCCGGCCAGCTCAATGCACAAGATGGAACCGAACCCGTTCATTTGCGCCTTGGCCCGCTCGTGACCGGGATCCAGAGGCAGGCCCGGGAACCTGACCTTCTCAACGGCGTCGTGCACGTCAAGGCGCTGGGCCAAGTCCATGGCGCTGGCCTGCGAACGTTCCACGCGCAGGGCCAAGGTGCGCAAGCCCCGCAAGGCCAGCCAGGCCTCGAACGGGCCGGCGATGGCGCCGTGAATGGAACGGTAGTGCAACAGTGTGCCGCGCAGTTCCGGATTGGAGGTGGCCAGGGCGCCCAGGACGACGTCGGAATGCCCGGCCAGGTACTTGGTGACCGAGTGCAGGACGACGTCGGCACCAAGTTCCAGCGGCTTTTGCACCAACGGGGTGGAGAAGGTGTTGTCGGTAACCACGATGGCCCCCACGGCGTGGGCCGAACCGCACAGGAGCGGCAGGTCAGCCACCTCCAACATGGGGTTGGTGGGGCTCTCCAGCCACAGCATGTCAGCGGCCCGAGCCCCTGTTCCGGTGAGGGCTGAAATGACCTCGTCGCTGTTGGCAATGTCCACCGTGCGCAGCGTGAACAGTCCCTTGGCTGCTTGTTCGGCCGCCATGACAAGTGCGCCCTGGTAGGAGTGCGCCGGCATGACCAACACGCCGCCCACCGGGATCAGGGACAGCGCCGCCGAGACAGCCGCCAGGCCCGAACTAAAAATGAGCGCCGGAAGTGTTGCACCTTCCAACTCCGACAACGCAGCCTCCAGCGGATCCCAGGTGGGGTTGGAGTAGCGACCGTACGCCCTGTCCCCGTCCACTATGGTGCTTGTCCCCACATAGGTGGAGGAAAGCACAAGGGGCGGGTTCACGGGCGCATCATGCTCGCGGGCGGGGCGCCCCGCCGCCACCACAACGGTGTCGGGGTGGAGGTCTTCGAAGTGATCGGCAGCACGGTAGGTCATACCCACCAGAATAGTGCCCGGCGTCACCGCGGCTGCGCCACGCCCGGCACGGACGCCGGATTATTCTGGGCCGTCAACGTCAGGACCTCCGCAACGTGGCGGTAGCGCTCACCGCGGTGGTGGCTGCCTCAAGAAGCTTGCAGCTTGGGCCGGTAGGCTAATGGTGTGACTCCTACTTTTGCCCCGCCGCCGGGCATATTCATCGCTTTTGAAGGCGGCGACGGCGCGGGAAAATCAACCCAAGCTGCCTTGCTGACCACTGCCCTGGCCCGGGCCGGGCGTACAGTGGTGCGCACCCGCGAACCCGGCGGAACACCGATTGGCGAAAAGCTGCGGTCCCTGGTGCTTGACCATGGGCACGGCGCCATTGACGCCAAAACCGAGGCGCTCATCTTTGCCGCAGCCCGCGCCGCGCACGCCACCCAGGTTATTGCCCCGGCCGTGGCCCGCGGCGAGGTGGTCATCAGCGACCGTTACGCCGATTCCTCCATCGCGTATCAAGGCGCCGGCAGGGGCTTGGGCACCGACGCCGTGGCGCAACTCAACGACTGGGCCACCGGCGGGCTATGGCCGGATCTGACGGTCTTGCTGGATGTAACGCCCGCGGCGGGCCGGTCCAGGCGGACTGCGGGCGGCACCCCTGAGGACAGGCTGGAGGCTGAGCCCGATGACTTCCACGCCACCATCCGTCAGGCATTCCTTGAACTGGCTGCCGCGCACCCCGGCCGCTACCTGGTGTTGCCGGCCGGCGACGCCGTGCCCGACCTTGCCCGGGCCATTGAAATCCGTGTCACGGCGCTCTTAACGCAACGCGCCGGCGACGTTGGCCACGCATGAGTGTCTGGGTAGATCTCCAAGGCCAGGACTCAGTGGTTGCACAACTACGTCGCGCAGCCCAGTCCGAGAAGCCCACCCATGCCTGGCTGTTGACGGGCCCGCCGGGATCCGGCCGTTCCAACGCTGCCCTGGCTTTTGCCGCAGCACTGGTGTGTGAACGCCCCGAGCTGGTGGCACGGGGTTGCGGCATTTGCAAGGCGTGCCACACCACCATGACCGGCACCAATGCCGATGTCACGTTCGTCGCCACGGAAAAAACCACCATCTCGATCGACGAGGCCCGCACCCTGGTGCGTAAGGCTCACGACAGCCCGTCCTCGGCCCGTTGGCGCGTCATGATCGTCGGTGATGCCGACAGAATGGCCGAGCGCACCACCAACGTGCTCCTCAAAGCCATCGAGGAACCGCCGCCTAGAACCATCTGGATCCTTTGCGCACCCAGCCCGGCGGATGTGCTTGTCACGATCCGTTCACGGTGCCGGACCCTGACGTTGCGGTTGCCGCCGGTGGCAGATGTTGCCGCCTTGCTGGTGCGCCGGGACGGGATCGACCCTGAACTGGCACTCAACGCTGCCCGGGCCGCCCAAAGTCATATTGGCATTGCCCGCCGCCTGGCCGGTGATCCCGGTGCCCGGGAACGCCGTGAGGCGACAGTCCGGCTGCCGTTGAATTTGCGCGATGTCACCACAGCCGTGCAGGCCGCGGCGTCCTTGCTGGAGCTTGCCCAGGCGGAGGCTGCCTCCTCCAACGAAGAGCGCGACGCCGTGGAGAAGGCCACGCTGCTGCGCAACCTGGGCGCCCCCGAGACCGGCGCGCTGCCGCCGCCCATCCGCAGCCAGGTGCGCGCCCTGGAGGAGGACCAGAAGCGCCGCGCCAAACGCTCGGTGACAGACCATTTGGACCGGGCTCTGACGGATCTGCTCTCCTTCTACCGGGATGTGCTGGTACTGCAGCTGGACACGCGCGGCGGCTCCGGCGTCGAACGCGAGACCGTGGAACTGGTCAACGACCCCCTGCGCACCCAGCTGCAGGAATTCGCCGCCCACACCCGCCCCGAAAAAACGCTTGAACGCATGGACGCCATCAACGCCGTGCGCCGCCGCCTCACCACCACCAATGTTGCCCCGCTGCTGGCCCTTGAAGCCATGGCAGTGAGCCTGCTCTAAGCTGTGAAGGATTTTTCTATGCCTGCCGGAAATGTACGACGGCGTCACCGCCACCGCTTGTTCCTCACCGCCGCGGCCAGCATTGCAACACTGTTGCTGAGCTCGTGTTCGGTGCTGACCCCGGACGCTCCGGTCAAGTCGTCCGCTGCGCCGGAGGTGGTCGGTGAGGTGCCGGCAGACTTGCTGGACTTCTACACTCAGGCCGTGACGTGGAGTTCGTGCAACGGCGGCTTCCAATGCGCCGAGGTGGAGGTCCCGGTGAACTACCAGGAGCCGGGGCAGGACACCGTCAAGCTAGCCGTGACGCGGCTGCCAGCCACGGGAAAGCGGCTCGGGGCCATGGTGGTCAACCCTGGCGGGCCCGGCGGTTCGGGTGTGGACATGGTCAAGGATGGGGCAAAGACTTACTTTTCGGACAAGCTGCGCGGCGCCTACGACGTGGTCGGTTTTGATCCGCGCGGCGTGCAACGATCGGCCGGGGTGAAGTGCCTGGACGACGCCCAGATGGATGCCACCCGGCAGGAACAATTTGATCTGTCCAAGGATGCCGACCTGGCCCGCGCCGAGGCCGAGACTAAGCGCCAAGCGGAACTGTGCGCGAAGAACTCCGGACCCGTCCTTGAACACGTTGACACGGTCAGCTCGGCCAAGGACATGGACATTCTGCGCGCCGTCGTGGGCGACAAGCAGCTGAACTACATGGGGTTCTCCTATGGCACCAAATTGGGGGCCACCTACGCCGGCTTGTTCCCGGCAAGGGTTGGAAAGTTCTCCCTCGACGGCGCCATGGACCCATCCCTGGACATTGACCAGGTGTCCATGGGCCAGGCTGTTGGCTTTGAAAAGGCTTTGCGTGCCTGGGCCAAGGACTGCATCGGTTCCACTGACTGCCCCGTCAGTGGAACCGTCGATCAGGCCATGGCCCAGATCCGCGATCTGCAGGGCGTGTACACGGCAACCCCCCAGCAAACACCTGAGGGTCGCGTGGTGACCGGAACGGAATTTACCGGCGCTCTAGCCTTTGCCATGTACTCCACCGATCTCTGGGAACCCCTGAAGGGTGCACTGAAGCAAGCCTTCGCCGGTGACGCATCGGGGATGTTGTCGTTGGCTGACTTCTCCGCCGACCGTGACTCCGATGGCAAGTACCAGTCCAACACCGCTGCGGCGTTCACCGCCATCAATTGCCTTGACTACACCATGAATTCAGATGTCACCCACATGCGTGAACAGGCCGTCGCGCTTGAGAAAGCTGCCCCCACCTTTGGGAAGCTGTTGGGTTTCTCCGGATTGTCCTGTAAATCCTGGCCGTTCCCGGCAACGGGAAAACCCGCCCCCATCGCCGCTGCTGGCGCCGGACCCATCCTGGTGGTGGGCACCACCGGGGATCCGGCAACGCCGTACTCTTGGGCGCAGGCGCTGGCCAAGCAGCTTGACACCGGGGTCCTGGTCACGTGGAAGGGCAACGGCCACACAGCCTATGGGCGGGCCAACGAATGCCTGACAGCCACCGTTGACGCGTATTTTGTGGACGGAAAAGTGCCGGCCGCCGGCACCAGCTGCTAAATTTTTCTGGTTTCTGCGCGGTGACGATTTTGTACATCCGCCCCGGGCATATTAGAGTTGTTTCTTGTGTTCAGCGGCTAACTCCAGTTGGGGTTTTCAGCTAGCACAGGCCTCCATAGCTCAGTTGGTAGAGCGTTTCACTCGTAATGAAAAGGTCAACAGTTCGATTCTGTTTGGAGGCTCCACGAAAACCCCGCCACGGCGGGGTTTTTTGGTTAAACAACCAGTTTTGCGGTGCCCGGCAGCCGCAGATTTGGCACAAGGTGTGAAAAATGCCGCTGTTTAACGGAACTGCCACAGTTTGTACTGTGGCGTTTCCGTCAAACGGCAGCATTTATCGCAGCTCCCGGCACAGATGGCCGTTGCGGGCCGCGACAGGCTCGGCCACCGGCTGGGGACTAGCCCTCCAGCGGGAACACAACACCTTCGCCGACCACTTTCAAGAACAGTTGCGTTCCCGGGCGGGCCAACATGGCGTTCCAATGCCTGATGCTGATGATCTCCCCGCCTACAGGCTGGTGCGGGTCCGCCGGGTGATCGGCATCCACGGGGATGGGTTCGAGCTGGATCCGGACAGTGGTTTCCGGGCCAAAGTAGTCCGTGTCCACCACCCGGCCACGGATGGGTCCGCCGGCGGAAATCCGGATTTGTTCGGGGCGCAGCATCAAATGCACCTTGCCCTGGACGGGTGGGCGGCGCACCGGAATGCCGCCGAGTGAACACAGCGCCAGCGACCCCTCCATCCACGCCTCAAGGATGACTGCGTCACCCAGGAACTCGGCCGTGGCCCTGTCCGCGGGGCGCGTGTAAACAACAAACGGGCTACCGATCTGCGCCAGTTTGCCGTCACGCATGACGGCCACCTGGTCGGCAAAGCTCAACGCCTCGGCCTGATCGTGGGTGACCAAAATAGTTGTAACACCGGCCTGCTCTAGTGTCTGGGACACGGCCCGCCGCGTTGCAACCCGCAGGCCGGCATCCAAGGCGCTGAACGGTTCATCCAGCAGCATCAGTTCGGGCTGGCGGGCCAGGGCCCTCGCCAGCGCCACCCGCTGCTGTTGCCCGCCGGACAGCTGGTGGGGGCGGCGCTTGGCATAGGAGCCGTCCAGGGACACCATCTCCAGCAGCTCCCCCACCCGCAACGCGGCAGCCTTGCCACGCAGGGGCAGCCCAAACGCGATGTTGGCACCAACACTCAGGTGCGGGAATAGCGCCCCGTCCTGGGCCACGTACCCTACGCTGCGCCTGTGGGCTGGAACCCAGGTGGACTGCCCCACTACTTCCTCACCCGCCAAGGCAATACGGCCGCCGTCGGGCGCCGAAAAACCCGCGATCAAGCGCAGCAACGTGGTCTTGCCCGATCCGGAGGGGCCAACAATGGCCGTGGTGCGGCCCTGCGCCACCGCCAAATCCACACCCTTGAGCACCTCGGTGCCACCAAAATTCTTGCGCACGCCGGTGACCTGCAAGTGATCCGGCACCCCGCTGGCGGTCCGGCCCGCCTTGTTGGTGGTGCCGCGGTGACTTGTGGGCTGAGACGTCATTGGCCTGCGGCTTTCTTGGATTGCACAAAGAGTAAATACGTCATGGGGGCTGAGAGCACAATCATCAACAGCGCGTACGGCGCTGCACCCATGTAATCAATTTCGCTGCTCAGGGACCAAAATTGGGTGGCCAGGGTCCGTGTGCCGTTGGGCGCCAGCAACAAGGTGGCCGTCAGCTCATTGACGATGCCCAGGAACACCAGGGCCGCGCCCCCCGCCGCCGCGGGGGCCGAAAGCCGCAACGTCACACGCAGGAAGGCGATCAGCGGCGGTTTCCCCAACGCCCGGGCCGCTTCATCAAGTTCGAGCGGCACCTGGGCCAATCCGGCCCGCAAATTCACCAGCGCCCGCGGCATGAACAGCAGCGCGTAGGCAGCCACCAGCACCACCGAGCTTTGGTATATGGCCGGCACGTTATGAACGGTGATGGTGACCAAGGCCAGCGCCACGACAATGCCCGGCATGGAACTGGAGATGTAGTTGACAGCTTCCAGGACCTTGCTGACGGGGCCGGGGTGGCGGATCACCAAATACGCCAGCGGAAAGGCCAGCACTGTTGTCAGCGCGGCACCGGCCAGGCCGTACCCCAGTGTTTGCACCAAGGCGCTCAGGAGGTCATCCCGCACCCAAATCGCGCTGCCACCGGCCACCAGCCAGCGGCCCACATGCCACAGCGGCACACCAAGGGCCAGGGCGCTCAGCGCACTCAGGGCCAGCTGTGCCGGAAGCTGCCAGCTGCCCAGTGTCAGACGGTTGGGGCTGGATTGCACCCCGGCACCCACCCGGGCATACCGGGCGCTGCCTCGGGACTTGGACTCGGCCAGTAGCAGCAACAGGCAAAACAGCACCAGCACACTGGCCAGCATGTTAGCTGCCGCGCCGTTGAAGGTTGACCGGAACTGGTCATAGATGGCTGTGGTGAAGGTGTCGAAGGCGATCATGGCGAAGGCGCCGTATTCAGCCAACAGGTGCAGCGCAACGAGCAAGGCGCCGCCGGCGGCCGCCAGCCGCAGTTGTGGAAGCACCACCTTGAAAAACACTCGCCAAGGTCCCAGCCCCAATGACGCGGCGGATTGTTCCAACGCCGGGTCCAGCCGGCTCAGCACCGCCGCCACGGGAATGTAGACCAGCGGGAAGTAGGAAAGCACAGAAATGAGGACACCGCCAAAGATGCCGCCCAGGGACGGAATGGCGCTGACCCAGGCATAGCTGTTCACGAACGCCGGGATGGCCAGCGGCGCCGCCAACAACACTGCCCACACCTTGTGCCCGGCCAAGCGGGTACGCTCCACCAGCCATGCCCCGCCAACGCCCAGCACCACGCACAGCGGTACCGTGATCAGCACCAGGGACAGCGTGTTAAACAACAATTCGCCAACGCGCGGGCGGAACACCAAGGTCACAATGGTGTCCCACCCGGCGTTGACGCTCGAGACCGCCACGAACCCCAGCGGCAGCAGGGAGAACGCAGCAATCAGCAAACAAAGGACGACGACGGGCCAGGGGCCCAGGCGTGAACCTCGGCCCCCAGCGGCGGTACGTGAGATTTTGGCACCCGGCGCACCATCCGCCGTCGTACTTTGTTCTGAGGTCATTGAAACTACAGTAGACCAGCCTGCGTCATCAGCTCAGTCACCTTGGCGGAGTTCAGCTTGGCCGGGTCAACCTTGGGCGCCTGAAGGTCAGCCAGCGGGGTCAGCTTCTTGTTGGCCGGAACGCCGGAGGCAACCGGGTACTCAAAGCTGGTGCCGGTCTGCAGAATGGTCTGGCCAGCCTTGCCCGTGACAAATTCGAGGAACTTCGAAGCGTTGTCCTGGTGCTTGCTGGAGGCCAGGACGCCACCGCCGGAGATGGAAACAAACGCGCCCGGATCTTCATTCTTGAAGTAGTGCATGGCCACGTTCTTGGAGTTCTCGCCGGTCTTGGCCTCATCGCCGAACCAGTAGTAGTGGTAGATGACAGCGCCTTCAACTTCGCCGGCATTGACGGCCTTCATGGCTGTGCTGTTGCCCTTGTAGGCCTTGAAGTTCTCCTTCATGGACTTCAACCAGGACAGTGTTGCGTCCTCACCCTCGAGCTCCAGCATGGCGGAGACGATGGCCTGGAAGTCTGCACCGGACGGTGACGCGGCCCAGCGACCCTTCCAGGCGGGATCGGCCAAGTCCATGAGCGACTTGGGCAGCTGATCAGCCTTCAGCTTGGTGGTGTCGTAGGCAAAAACCGTGCTGCGGGCGGCGATGCCGGCCCACTTGTTCGTTGACGGGCGGTACTCGGCAGGAACCTGCTCCTGCACCTTGGCGCTGGTGTCGGCGAACAGGCCGGCATTTTCAACCTGCGTCATGGCCGGGGAATTCTCGGTCAGGAACACATCTGCCGGCGACTTGGCGCCTTCTGCGACGATCTGGTTGCTCAGTTCCAGGTCACTGCCCTGGCGAAGCGTAACCTTGATGCCTGTTTCCTTGGTGAATTCATCCACCCACGCCTGCGTCAAGGACTCGTGCTGGGCGTTGTAGACAGTGATCGCGTCAGCGGTCGAGCCGGCCGCGCCTTTGCTCTCCTGCGGTCCCGCTGCGCCACTGCAGGCGGCAAGTGCCAGGACGGATACTCCAGCCAGCGCCGTCAAAGCGGCTTTGCTGAACTGCAACTTGCTAAACATTATGGGGGCCTTTCGGCGGTAGAGTTAATTAGCGAACGAATTCTGATCGCATTCCATTAGAAGGGAAGGCTACCCTTAGGCGCAAGTCAATGTGACGCAAATCTACTGATGTTGCGTCATTTTGCGTGACTGAGCGGAGCTACTTTTCAGTACGTTGCTTTGTTGTGTAAAAGCTCGCCAGCCCTGCTGACATGTTGGCGCACGATGGCTGCCTTGCGTTCGACGCCGGCCACCTCCCCCACGCCCAGCCGCAGCAGCGCCAGCGCTTCCGCCGTCGCCGCCAGCGCGTTGCCAGCCCGTGAGAGTTCACGGTGAACATCGGTGAGATACCCGCCAGTACCCGCCGGGATCTCCATCCCTTCACTGGGCCCCAGGGCTTGCGCCTGGGCAGCAATTCCCCGCACCTCGGGCAGGAGATCGGCAAGACTGTTGGCCAGGCGCACCATGGCGTCATAGTTTTGCGCCATGCGCTCAGCATCGTGCGGGGACGCCATAGCTGGTGGTGCGGCCTCTGCCAGCCCTTCAAGCATTTGATGGAAACGGTCCAGGCCCCTGCGGAACCTGTCATGGGCCCGGCGCCACACACCCTTGCCCAGCTCGGCGTCGTCGCGCCTGGCCTGCCGGTTGACACTAAAAAGTCCTTTGAGCATGCGCGTCAGAGGTACTGTCCAGGGGAGCCGGATTCGGCCTGGCCGTGGGTGGGATCATTGGCTGGCCCGCCGACGGGTCGGCCCTGCTGCCCCAGTGTTGCGCGCCGTGGCTCACCGTTTTCACCCACCACAACGCCCGGGGCAATCACTGTCCCGGGGGGAAGCTGATGCATGGCCAGCCTGGCGGCAAGTTGCTGGTTCGCCATGGCCTGGCCCGCCAATGCCGTCTGGATGCCGTGAAACAAGCCCTCCAGCCAACCCACCAGCTGGGCCTGGGCAATGCGCAGCTCCGCATCGGAGGGCGTTTTTTCGTCGGTGAAGGGCAGGCTCAGGCGGTGTAGTTCGGCCACCAGTTCCGGGGCCAAACCGTCCTCAAGTTCGGCGATGGACCGCTCATGGATTTCGGCCAGCCTGACCCGGGCGGCATCATCCAACGGCGCACTTTTGACCTCATCGAGCAGCTGCTTGACCATGGTCCCGATGCGCATCACCTTAGCCGGCTGGTCGACCATGTCCGCGACGCTGGCGGGCTTGAGGGCGTGCCCGTCCGCCGTCTCGGCGTCCCCTGCCGGGTGCCCGGCGGTAGCTGCGGATTCCTCGATGATCTTCCCCTCAGCAGCAAAACCGTTGGCCGGGGTGCGCGCCTTGTCAGTCATAGTGAAAGTCTCTCACGGGGGCGCATTCCTCGCCTAGCAGCAGCGGCCTTCCGGGTTGGCGTCCTGCCGGTCTGTTTTCTCGCGCCAGAACTCCTTGAGCGTCATCGGCTCTGTGGCGCAGCCGGTGGCCCGGTGGTGGTCAAGGTATTTCTCATAGCTGTCCTCGCCCAGGACACTTTTCAGGTACCTGGTGACGGCGCGCAGGGCTCCGCCAGCGTGCCGCAGCGTCTTCACGGCTAGTGCCCGGACCGCTCAGCTTGCTTCCCTGATGCGGCCCATTCCTTCAGGATGACCTTTTCCGTGGCCGAGGCCGCCATGGATGCCGGGGCGAAAATGCGTGAGGCAACGGCGGGGTCTTCCTTGCTGGGTCCCCCGCCCGCCTTGATGGCGCGCACGGTGACCCTGACCGCCGTCGTAATAACAATGATCGACAGCACCACAAAGACGACAGACAAGGTGCCCTGAACGGCCGAATTGCGGACCACAGCGTCCATGGCTTCGACAGTCTTGGCGTTGCCGAAGCTTGTCTTCCCGTCCGCCAGCGCCTGCGTGAACGCCTGATGCTGCGCCCAGTAGCCCACGGCCGGGACGGTGGAGAAAATCTTCTGGAAGGAGGCCACCACTGTCACCACCGTGACGAACACCAGCGGCAATGCCACGATCCACAGGTACTTGATGTGGGTGTTTTTGGAAACGATGGTCAGGCACACTGCCAGCGCAATGGCGGCCAGGAGCTGGTTGGCGATGCCGAACAGCGGGAACAAGGTGTTGATGCCACCGAGCGGGTCTGTGACACCCATGATCAGGATGGCGCCCCAGCCGGCCACCATGATGCCGGTGGTGATCCACGAGCCTACACGCCAGGACGTGTCCTTGAACTTGGGCACAAAGTTGCCAATGGAGTCCTGGAGCATGAACCGGGCCACGCGGGTGCCGGCGTCAACGGCTGTCAGGATGAACAAGGCCTCAAACATGATGGCGAAGTGGTACCAGAAACTCATCATGGCCTTGCCGCCGGCCACTTGTTGCATGATGTGGGCCAGACCCACGGCCAGGGTTGGTGCGCCGCCGGTGCGGGACACGATGGACTCCTCGCCGACGTCGGACGCGGTTTGCGCCAGCGTGGCCGCGTCAACGTGCACGCCTGTCAGTCCCAAGGAATTCACAAAAGCGGCGGCACCCTCGATGGTGCCGCCGGTGGCTCCCGCGGAGGAGTTCATGGCGAAGTAGATGCCACGGTCAATGGACAGGGCCGCAACCAGGGCCATGATGGCCACGAAGGATTCCATGAGCATGCCGCCGTAGCCGATGTAGCGGGCCTGGCGCTCTTTTTCAATCAGCTTGGGCGTGGTGCCGGAGGCAATCAGCGCGTGGAAGCCGGAGAGCGCACCGCAAGCGATCGTGACGAACAGGAACGGGAACAGGGAGCCCGAGAACACGGGGCCGTCGGACCGGCCGGCGAACTCGCTAAACGCGGGAACATTAATTTCGGGGCGGACCAGCACAATGGAGCCGGCCAGCATCACGATGGTGCCGATCTTCATGAATGTGGAGAGGTAGTCGCGCGGGGCGAGCAACAGCCACACGGGCAGGATCGCTGCGATGAACCCGTAGACGATGACGGCCCAGGCAAGCGTCACCTTGTCCAGGTGGAACACAGCCGCGCCCCACTCAGTAGCGGCCACCATGCCGCCGCCCACAATGGCTGCCAGCAGCAGCACCACACCAATCAATGACACTTCCATGACCTTGCCGGGGCGCAGGTAACGCAGGTACACGCCCATGAACAAGGCGATCGGGATGGTCATGGACACCGAGAACACGCCCCACGGGGATTCGCCCAAGGCGTTGACAACCACCAGCGCCAGGATGGCCACAATGATGATCATGATCAGCAACGTGGCGATGAGGGCTGCCGTGCCACCAATGACACCGAGTTCCTCGCGCGCCATCTGACCCAGGGACCGGCCGCCGCGGCGCATGGAGAAGAACAGGACAAGGTAGTCCTGCACGGCGCCGGCAAGGACGACGCCGACAATGATCCAGATGGTGCCCGGCAGGTACCCCATCTGGGCTGCCAGGATGGGACCCACCAGGGGGCCTGCGCCGGCAATGGCGGCAAAGTGGTGACCGAAGAGAACATTGCGGTCGGTGGCCACATAGTCCTTGCCGTCGGCCTTGTATTCGGCCGGGGTGGCCCGCAAGTCATTGGGCCTGATTAGGTACTTTTCAATGACTTTCGAGTAAAAACGGTAACCGATCAGGTAGGTGCACACTGCTGCGAAGACGAACCAGATGGCGTTGACCGACTCGCCACGAACCACAGCCAAAACTACCCAGGCGACACCGCCCAGAAGTGCGATGGCCGCCCACACGGCAATCTTCAGCGGCGTCCATTTCTGCTTTTCCGCCTCGGCGTCAAGGTCGACGGCCACGGGAGGCAAATCTGGGTCCTGGACGAGGACATCACCGGGTTCGGCAGCCTTCGTTGACGGCAGTGTCATGTTTTTCCCAACGCTAAAGACATAAATATGGCCATTTGACGTTAGCAGTATGACCCGCAACACATGGGCGGTGTGCTGTGGGTCATGACAGCAAATCTGTCAAAGGTAGCGTTCACGCGATGAACGGCATTTCACCGTATGGGGGCGGCCAGGTCGGGCCTAGTCGTCCGCTCCTGCAAAATGCCGCCGTTTGACGGAAATGCCACAGTTTGTACTATGGCATTTCCGTCAAACGGCGGCATATTTGTTCGGAAGTCCCTAGCCCAGTGGCTCAGACGAGGGTTTGCCTGCGCGTCATGGGCAGTTTGCCCTTGGTGAGCAACCACGCGGCGGCTGCGCCGAACAGCGGGACCAGGATCATCAATGCAGCTATTTGCAGCCACGGGATGACAATGGGGAATCCGCGCAGCAGGGACAACACCACAACAGTGGGCACCGCACCTGCAAAGACCCCCATCACCGTGCCCAGCATGGCCGTCATGAGTGTTTGCGAACCCGAGATGGCCTTGCGCAGCTTGGTGTCCGCCCCGATGCTGGCCAAAGTGGCGTGATCGTTGCGACCGTCGGCGAGCGCCAGACCGGCTGTGATGCCGGCAGCGCTCAATGTGATCAACGCGCCGCCAGCAACGATGAGCCAGAGAATGGTGGCCATGTTGCCTGCTGGGCCGCGCTCAAACTGGACGCCATTGTACTGCCCCACCAGTGGGGCCAGCGCCGATTGAAGCTGGTCCGTTTCCACCTGACTGAGACTCTTGGGTGACGTGACCAGCAGGGTCTGGTTGCTTACCGGCATGTCCAGCTTCGCTGCCGTTTCCGGCGAGACTACACCGTAGAAGCCAAGGCTCTTCTCAGGTGCTTCAACAACTGCGGGCAGAGCCTGCGCTCCCAACGGTGTCAGAAGCGGTCGCATGAACTGTCCACCCGATTTTCCGGGAATGTTCTGGTCCCAGTTCCGCGGCGAGGCGGGGTCATAGCTGATGACCTTGGCTGTTCCGTCCGGCTGGAGGTAGACCTTGTTCGTGATGACCATGCCACCATCACGCAACGCCTGCAGGGCCCGGGCGCTTGGCACCCGTCCCAACAAGGCAGCAAGTTCAGCCTCACCGCCGGCGACGA
Source organism: Arthrobacter sp. TMN-49 (assembly GCF_054511095.1). Classification (NCBI taxonomy): domain Bacteria; kingdom Bacillati; phylum Actinomycetota; class Actinomycetes; order Micrococcales; family Micrococcaceae; genus Arthrobacter; species Arthrobacter sp. TMN-49. The sequence continues at coordinate 37,524 of NZ_JBTNDH010000001.1, forward strand.
TGTCCGGGAGGCTGCTGCCAAGGTTGAGGCTGCTCTTGGACCCTGCGCAGCGCCAGTCACCAAGAATTGCCGGCTTCCAGTCCGGAGCCAGTTCACAACGGTTGGCCACGGGCTCCGCGAGCGCCCATTTGGGGCATGGCGTGGCGTTGGGCACCTCGTGCCCGGTGTTGTTTTCCAAGTTGCGCTTCTGCTGGTCGAGCTCACACTGGGACCACTGGGGCGTGCCCCGCAGAACTTGGGTTGTGACGTCGGGGCCCAAGGTATCCGCCATCAGGGTAGTTACATCCCGGGGATCCACCGTGGCCAGTCCCTGCGGCTCCCATTTCTGCGCCCCACCACCCAGATCAGTGGTCTTGGTTTTCATATATTCCAGGGGGATCCCTGTTTGGTTGAGGTTGTACTGCCACTGGTGGTTGTTGCTGTTGTCCTCCATGGCGCTGGCAGTTCCCACCATGAGCGCACCGGAGAGAGTGGCGGCTGCCAGGACCGCGGCAACGGCCGGAATGGTGCGTCCCAGGTTTCGGGCCGAATCCCGGGCCGCAAGCCGCAGGGGAACGGGCAGCCAAGCTGTCTTTGCCGTGAGCAACTCGATGATGCGTCCCGTCAGGCAAATGAGCGCAAGGACAAGTACCACGGCCCCGCCAATGATGAGACCCGAACTCAGCGGAACCCACACATAGGAGTCATCCCGGCCCCGAACCATGACGCTAACAACAACCCCTGCCGCCATGGCCATGGCCGCCAGCACCAGGAAGCCCAGACCAAGCCATTTGGTCCACCTGGAAGGAAGGTCTGCCGTGCGGCCCGATTTCAGGGCCGCCAGGGTGGCTTGCCTGGCCACGGCGCGGGCGGGCACCATGGCGGCTACCAGTCCGGCAGCCACGCCCAGGAGAACAAGGCCCAAGGCTGGCAGCCACATCAGGTGCAATCCCGGGAACATGGCGTTGCCCTGCCCCCTGACTATCACCACCACAAGCATTGCGGCAGCGCTGCCCAGCACGGCCCCCGCCATGCCTCCGGCCAAGCCCAGCCACAGTCCACTGGCGGTGACGGTTGTCCGGACCATGGAGCTTTCGGCACCCGATGCGGCCAGCAAGGCCAGGTCGCGCTGTTGCTTCCTGGCGCCCACGGCAAACGCGGCACCGGCCAGCAGCCCCACTTCCAGCAAGGCCAGGACACCGATGAGTCCACCCATGAGCAGCACAGGCATCATGGCGGCCAGGCCTGCGTTGGTCTGCTGGTTCTGCGCGTCAGCCCCCAGCTCCGCCTTGCTGGGTGGGTCCAGGAGCAGACTTCGGGATGTCAGCGTGATGCCCTTGGCGTTGAAGGTCTTGGCATCGGTCCACGCCAGGGCCTTGTCGCCAACCAAATAGATGGTGGCCGGGCCCAGATTCGGCGCCATTGCTGCCGGGATTTGCTTCGCGCTCAGGAAAAGGAACGCTTCGCCGTCTCCCTGCCGCTCGGGGCGGATGGTGCCGACAATCTCAAAGGTGCCGGCCGACGTCGTAAGTTCCTCGCCAAGCCCCAAGCCGAATCGCACCAAGAGGCCGCGGCTTGCAAGTGCCTGCGCTGCGGAGGATGGCGCCGCACCGTCAAGCAACGTGTACTTGCCTTTGAAGGCGGGGTTGAGAACATCGGTGACGGTGGTTGGCACCTCAACTTGCGCCTTGCCCACAGGCGTGTGGACGGTGGTTGACTGCCACGGGATGGCCGTAAATCCGGCCGGCACCGCATCCGCCGGTGCAGTCGCCACAAAGTTCGGGTCCGGTCCAACCCCGGGGCCACCCAATCCGAACATCAGGTCACCTTGAACGCGTTGGACGGACGTGGCGTTCTGGGTGCCCATGTCAGTCAGCCGGCCCTGCGTCTGGCCCAGCTCCATGGCGACGGTTTCAGCTGGCGTGGCCTGTGTGCTCATTCCGATTGTGGCCGCCGTCGACATCGCGAAGATGGGCAGCGCAATCAACGCGATAATCAACGCCGAACGCCCCTTGTGCCGGCAAATGTCCCGCCAGGCCATGGTCAGGGCAAGGCGCAGCCGGTGCCGCCGGCCACCCTTGACGGGTTTCAGGTCTAGCGGCATCTCAGTGGGCCAATCCGGCCAAGAACACCGACGGGTCCTGCTGCGAGGCGGCCTCATCCACAATGCGGCCGTCCTTGAGGAACACCACCCTGTCCGCCCAGCCGGCATGCCGGGCCTCATGTGTGACCATGACGACGGCGGCCCCGGCTTCAGCCCTGCTGCGCAGCACTTCTAGGATGCCGTCTCCCGTGGCCGAATCCAACGCACCCGTGGGCTCATCGGCCAGAATCAGGCGGCGGTTGCCCACAATGGCTCGGGCAATGGCCACCCTCTGCTGCTGGCCACCGGACATTTGATCCATGAACCTGTCAGCCAAATCCTCAATACCCACCAGGCGCAGCGCATCCTTGGCTTGGCGGCGGGCCTTGCGGACAGGAATGCCATCGAGTTCCCGGGGCAGGGCAACGTTCTCGGCAGCCGTCAGTGTGGGGACAAGGTTGAAGTCCTGGAAAACGTAGCCCACGGCGCGGCGCCGCAACCGGGCCAGCTCATTGATGCTGAGCCCACCCAAGGGGGTTCCTTCAACAAAAATCTCCCCGCTGCTGGCCTTGTCCAGGCCCCCGGCAAGCGTCAAGAGCGAGGACTTTCCCGAGCCCGAGGGCCCCATGACGGCCACGAACTCGCCCGCGTTAATGGTCAGGCTGACGTTGCGCAGAGCCGCCACGGACATGGCGCCTTCACCATAGGTCCGGCTGACGCTTTCAAGCTGCAAAATTTCGTTGCTCACTGTGACACCGCCTTGGTCTCGGCAGCGGCACTCCCTGCCGCCGATGGTCGAGGCTGTCGGGCGCCGGAACCGGCAGACGCAGCGCGTTTGGCCATCCATCCTTCGCAGTGGTCCAGCCAGCGAACTTCGGCTTCCGTGGTGAAAATCAGTGAGTCCAACACCAGCAACCATGCGGCGTCGTTGGCATCTCCGGTGCCGGACCCGCCGGAAAGTTGTGTGCCGGCGTTGCTGGCCGCGGCCCGCCGCTGGCGAGTGTAGTCCTGCAGCAACTTCATCGAGGCTGTGCGTTGTGCCTGCACCACGGCGGAAACGTCCACGTCCGTGAGTGTCAGGGCCAGCGCCAACTTGATGGCCAACTCATTGCGCGGCGGATTTGTTGCGGCAACGGGCTGGGCAAACCAACCCATCACCTCGGTGCGACCGGCGCTGGTGATGCTGTAGATGACGTGACCTTCGCCGTCGTCACCCTCCTTCTCTACCAGGGCATCGCGTTCCAGCCGGTCAAGGGTGGTGTACACCTGCCCGATGTTCAGCGGCCAGGTGGAACCTGTCCGCTCCTCGAACTCGCCGCGTAGCTGGTAGCCGTAGCGCGGGCTTTCCGCCAGTAGCGCCAGTAACGAATGTTTGATGGACATCAATAATCCCCTTGCTCGGCGCGGAGGCCCCCAATGAACCCCCGCGACAACGGTATGCATACCGCGTATGGCAAATGTAGCTACTGAGTATGGTCAAAGCAAGCGGCGGAGCGTCATATTGGCCAAACGGCCCACACAATGCAGGTGCCGGTACGTCTACAGCGTCAACAGCACCTTGCCCACGTGCACGCCCGAATCAAAGTATTCGTGCGCGGCGGCAACCTGAGCCAGCGGGAACGTCTTATCCACCATGGGCCGCACGGCGCCACTAGCCACCAGCGGCCAGACGTGGTCACGCACACCCTCCATGATGGCCGTTTTCTCCTCCACGGGCCTGGCCCGCAGCGTGGTGCCAATGATGGCAGCACGCTTGGTGAGCAACATGGCCAAGTTCAGTTCCGCCGTCGCACCCCCCTGCAGGCCAATGACAATGAGCCTGCCGTAGCTGGCCAGTGCCTCAACGTTGCGCGCCAAATACTTGGCCCCGACGACGTCGAGAATCACGTTCGCGCCGAGGCCGCCGGTAAATTCGCGGACACCTTCGAGGAAGTCTTGGGTGCGGTAGTTGATGGCCAGGTCCGCGCCGAGGTAGCCGGTGAGCATGGCGGCCTTCTCATCGCTGCCTGCAGTGGCGATGACGCGGGCTCCGGCAGCCTTGGCCAGCTGAATGGCCATGGCGCCAATGCCACCGGCGCCGCCATGAATCAGCACAGTTTCCCCGGCCTGTAGCTGCGCCGTCATGAACAAGTTCGAGTGCACGGTTGCGGCAACCTCGGGCAGGGCTGCTGCCGTGACAACATCAATCCCCTCGGGCAAGGGCAGGACCTGGCCCGCCGGAACGCACACCTGGGCCGCGTACCCGCCACCTGTGAGCAACGCCACAACCTTCTCGCCCAGGCTGAACGGCTTTGTCACGTGGGGGCCGAATGCGGCGATCCGGCCCGAAACCTCAAGGCCCAGAATCTGCGATGCGCCCGGCGGCGGCGGATAGAAACCACGCCGCTGCTGCACGTCGGCCCGGTTGATTCCGGCGGCAACCACCTCAATGAGCACCTCGCCGGGGCCGGGCACCGGGACCGGCGCCTCGGTCAGGGCCAAAACTTCCGGCCCGCCGGCACCCGTTGTAACAATCGCCTTCATGACCTTCTCCATCACCTTCAAGTACCCGTGAATCTTAGTTGTGCCACCGCTCATTTTGGTGGCACAGCCCTGCCTATGAAACACTACTAGGGTAAGGAAGGTTGTCCGAGCGGCCGATGGAGCTGGTCTTGAAAACCAGTGTGCGGTAACCCCGTACCGCGAGTTCGAATCTCGCACCTTCCGCGCGTATGAAGGGAAGCAGTCTCATCACGAGGCTGCTTCTTTTTTTGTTGTCTTTTTGCCCGTTTCGCCACATTTGCCCCGGCACGGGCGGCCCACTTGCACCCAGCCGCTGCCTCGTGTTTACTTCCGAGCAGGCGCGTGTTCACGAGCGATTCACCTTAACCTGTTTGGCTCAGTCACGGATCTGTAGGGCTGACTGGGGCGGTCTCTTTGTTGTTCTCCTCACCACCATCTGCGGTTCATTCTTCGCCCACCGCACAATGGCGTGCCACACTTTCGAGAGTTGGAGACATGACAAGCAACACCTTTATCAAGGCGGGTTTGGGTGCCATTATGGCACTTGGGCTGGTCGCGGCCCCGCTGGGCGTGGCCCCGGCACTGGCCGGCGAGGAGCCCACCACTGCCAGCTCGCCCACGGCACCGACGGCGGCACCAGCGGCTCCCGCGGCACCGGTACCGGCACCGGTGGTCATCAATGAGGCGTATCTCAACGGTGGCAGCTTGGGTGCCTCGTTCAAGAACAAGTTCGTGGAGCTGTACAACCCCACCAACGCCGACATTGACCTCAACGGCTGGTCGCTGCAGTACCGCCCGGGAACCGGCACGGCCGCCCCCAGCAACGTGGCTGCGCTCAACGGCACCATCAAGGCCAAGGGCTACTACCTGGCGAACGGTGGCTCCAACGGAGCCAATGGCCAGGACTTGCCTGCCACCGATTTCCCGGGCATCACCATCAACCCGGCAGCCGGATCCGGCACCATCATCCTCTCCGACCAGGCGCAGAAGCTGCCGGACAACCTGGCCACGGGTTCACTGACCGGCACCCCCGGCATCGTTGATGTGCTCGGCTACGGCACCTCGAACACCTTTGAAACGGCCGCGTCCTCGGCCGGAACCGTCACGAAGTCCCTGCACCGCAGCAACTTCGCCGACACTGACAGCAACACCGCAGACTTCACCACAGCCGAGCCCTCCCCGACAGGCACCGGCGGCGGCGCTACTCCTCCCCCTCCGCCCGTTGACTCCGGCGACAAGACCATTGCCCAGATTCAAGGTGATGGCGCCAGCAGCCCCTATGTGGGCACCACCGTCACCACCAAGGGCAAAGTCACAGCGGCGTACCCCACCGGCGGTTTCAACGGCTACTTCATCCAGACACCTGGCACTGGCGGGGACCTTGACCTTGCCACGCACACCTCCTCCGACGGCGTTTTCGTATACTCCCCGGCGACGGTTGGCGCTGTCGCCATTGGCGACTACGTCCAGGTCACGGGCACTGTCAAGGAATTTGGCAATGCCGCAGATGCTGCCAAGACCACCGAAATTGACGTCGCGGCTGGCGCCCTGACCACCTTGGCGGAGCCCGCAGCGGAGGTCAAGGCAGCCGTTGTTGCTGTCCCGTCAACAACCGCCACGCGTGAAAGCCTGGAGGGCATGCTGGTGGCGCCCGCGGGCAAGTTCACCATCACCGACAATTACTCGCTCAACAACTACGGCGAGGTTGGCTTGGCGGCAGGCGAAGAAACCCTGTTGCAACCCACGGCCGCCGGCCCTGTTGGTTCCGCTGCACACACCGCCCAGATTGCGCAGAATGCTGCCAAGGCCATCAAGCTCGACGACGGCGCCAGCACCAACTTCCTCACCACCGGCCAGTCGGTGCCGTTGCCGTGGCTCAGCGCCTCGGCCCCCATGCGCCTTGGCTCCACGGCCGAGTTCAGCGCCCCTGTCATCTTCGACAACCGCAACAACTCCTACAAGTTCCAGCCGCGAGAGGGACTCACAGCGGCCAACGCGCCCAGTGTGCAACCCATCAGTTTCGGCAACAACCGCGTGGCCACGCCCACCAACGTTGGCGGCAACCTCAAAGTTGCCACGTTCAATGTGCAGAACTATTTCACGGCCACCGGGGAGCAAAACCCCTCCTGCCAGTTCTACACCGACCGGGCAGGCAACCCCGTCACCGTCAAAAGCGGCTGTGACCAGCGAGGCGCCGCCAATGCTGCGAGTCTGCAACGCCAGCAGGACAAGATTGTGGCTGGCATCAACACCTCCGGTGCCGATGTACTCTCCCTGGAGGAGGTCGAAAACTCGGCCAAGTTCGCCAAGGACCGTGACAGCGCACTGGCCACACTCGTCGCTGCCCTCAACGTGGCCTCCCCCGGAACCTGGGACTATGTCCGCTCCCCCGCCGCGGACAAGCGTCCGGACGTCGCCATAGAAGATGTGATCCGCACGGCGTTCATCTTCAAGAAGAACGTGGCAGCACCCGTGGGCGAATCAGTAATTCTCGATGACCCAGCGTTCACAAAAACTGCCCGCCAGCCGCTGGCCCAGTCATTCAAGTTGGCGGACGCGGCCGATTCCGCCAAGGTGCTGCTCATCGCCAACCACTTCAAGTCCAAAGGCTCGGCAGCCACCCCGGATGACACTGACAAGGGCCAGGGCAACTCCAACCTGGCCCGGACCAAGCAAGCCCAGGCGCTGGCCAAGTTCTCCACCGATCTGCAAGCTGCGCAGGGCACCAACAAGGTGCTGCTCATGGGCGACTTCAACTCCTACATGTTTGAAGATCCCATGGTGGCCCTGACAACTGCCGGCTACGTGAACCAGAACGCGAAGACCACGAAACAGTCCTACAGCTTCGGCGGTATGCGTGGCTCACTTGACCATATTGTTGCCTCACCCGGAGCCGATGCACTGATCACCGGCGTGGACATATGGAACATCAACTCCGCGGAGTCCATCGCCATGGGCTACAGCCGCCACAACTACAACGCCACCAACTTCTACGACACCTCCGCCTTTGCCGCCTCCGATCACGACCCCGTGGTGGTCGGCCTGACATTGGCCGGGGCGCCGGCACCCACCAAGGAGATCAACCTCCTGAACATCAATGACTTCCACGGCCGCATCGACGCCAACACGGTGAAGTTTGCCGGCACTGTTGAACAACTGCGCGCGGCCTCCGGGGACGCCAACACCGCCTTCCTCTCAGCAGGTGACAACATTGGTGCCAGCTTGTTCGCTTCCGCCTCCCAGGATGACAAACCCACCATCGAGGTGCTGAACGCGCTGGGACTTGACGCCTCCGCCGTCGGAAATCATGAGTTCGACAAGGGCTACGCCGATCTGGACGGTCGTCTCAGCACTGCCGCCGACTGGGACCACTTGGGCGCCAACGTCTACGCCAAGGGCACCACCACACCCGTCCTTGATGAGTACAAGGTCATCACCGTCAACGGCGTGAAGGTTGCCGTCATCGGCGCCATCACCCGTGAAACATCCACCCTGGTCTCCCCCGCGGGCATCGCCATGCTGGAGTTTGGTGACCCCGTGGAGGCTGTCAACCGCGTGGCCAAAAAGATCACCGACGGCAAGCTGGCCGACGTCATCGTGGCCGAATACCACGAAGGCGCCGGGGCTGGAACACCCGAGAAGTCAAGTCTTGAGCGCGAAGTCGCCGCCGACGGGGTGTTCAAGAAAATTGTGACGACCACCAGCGCCTCGGTCAACGCCATCTTCACCGGCCACACGCACAAACAGTACGCGTGGGACGCGCCGATTCCCGGCGCATCAGCCGGCGCAGCCGTGACAACCCGCCCCATCGTGCAGACCGGAAACTACGGCGAGTATGTTGGCCAGATCCGACTGCAGTTGGACGCCAAGACCCACGCAGTCACCTCCTACACGCAAGGCAATGTGCCCAGGACCACCACCGACGACGCAACCCTTGTTGCCACGTTCCCGCGCGTCAAAGCCGTCAAGAGCATCGTTGATGAGGCACTGGCCGCGGCCAAGGTGGCTGGCAGTGTGCCCGTTGGCAAGATTTCCGCCGACATCACCACGGCGCAGACCTACGACGCCGCAACCGGCAAGTACACCCGCGATGACCGCGCCAACGAATCCGCACTGGGCAACTTGGTCGGCGACGCCCTGCTGGACGCCCTCAAGGCCGACCAGAAAGGCGGGGCCGAGATCGGCGTCGTCAATCCCGGCGGCCTGCGCGCGGACCTGCTGCACAAGAATGCGGGCTTTGACGACGGCGTGGTCAGCTACGCCAACGCCAACGCCGTTCTGCCGTTTGTGAACAACCTGTGGACCACCTCCCTCACCGGAGCCCAGGTGAAGACCATGCTGGAGCAACAGTGGCAGACCAATGCTGACGGCAGCATCCCCAGCCGCCCGTTCCTGAACCTCGGGCTGTCCGCCAACATCGACTACAGCTACGATTCAACCCGGCAACTCGGCGATCACATCACCTCGGTGACAGTCAACGGCGCACCTATTGACCCGGCCCGCTCCTACCGCGTAGGTACGTTCGGCTTCCTGGTCACGGGTGGGGACAACTTCCGCGTTTTCACCGAAGGCAGCAACACCAAGGATTCGGGCCTCGTTGACAGGGATGCCTGGGTCGCTTACCTGGGCAAAAAGTCGGCCGTGGCACCCATTGCACCCGACTTCTCTCGCCGCGGCGTGGACATCATCGGCGCCCCGGCCACTGTCACGGCGGGCCAAAAGGTCAGCGTTGGTGTGAAGAAGCTTGATTTGAGCTCGCTGGGAGCCACCAAGTCCACCCGGATCACGCTCAACTATGAGCCCTCCGGCAGTGGCGGCGGGACCGGTTTCGCCGCGACCCGGGCGCAGCTGGCGCCGGCCACCCTGGACAGCTTCCCCGTCGCCGACGGCGCCGCAACCTTGGACTTCACGGTTCCACAGCAGCTCGACGGCGGCCGCTTCATAATCACCACCGACGGCGGCACTTCTGCACGGTTGCCCATCAGCATCCCGGTGTCTGCCACGACACCGACGACCCCGGCAACCTCAGCCCCGGCGACTACACCGGCGGGCACCAGCCCGGGCACCTCGACTGCCGGCGCCGACTCGGGTGCCGACTCTGGCCCCGGCGCCGACGCGGCTGGCGGCAATAGCCATGACGCACTGGCCGCCACGGGCGCCGCAGCGCTCCCGCTGGGCCTGGGCGCGTTGGTCCTGCTGGGCGCCGGCGCAGCGGTTGCCATGGCGGCACGGCGCAAGGCGGCAAGGCACTAGTCCCCACACCCTCCCAAGGCGGAGCCGCTGACGCGTCTCTGCCTTGGGGCCCTCGGGCTGTGGGCGCTCAGCCCAGAATGTCCGCGGCGATCGCGTCGGCGTCCATGACTGTGCGGTAACCGCTGCGGTACTTCGCCGACGCTTCTGCCGCAATGGCCGTGCCCCACTGCACCGAGGACAGCTGCAAGCCCAAGACGTACAGGCCCGCGACGGGGACGCCGGTGCCATCCAGTGGCCTGTACGGTGGCGCCGAGACGTCCAAACCGCTGGTGACCACCGGCTCGCCGTCGGCAGGGAGCATCACGCGGGGTCGCGCCAAACCGTCGGCGAGCAGGTTTGTCAGCAACAGTGAGTCGCTGTCCACGATTTGGTTGGCCGGGGCCAGCGCCTCCACCAAATAATTCCCTTCCCACGGATCGTCGGCAACCCAGGGCGAGCTCACAGTGAACTGGCCGTGTTGGATCCTAAAGAGCGGGTCGGGGCCGGCAAACCGCACCACGCCCGCACGCACCAACGCCGCCAGCTGCTCCATGCGCACGGCAGGCGGCCCGCTGGCCAGTCCCTCCACGAAGCCTTCAAACCAGCCGCGAAGCTCCCCCAACCAGGAAACCTGGGTGATTCCCTGGTCCGCCACGAGCGACTTGATGATGGCCCGCCCGGCGTTGAGGGCACCAATGGCCATTTTGACGGGGTCGTCCTCGCCACGGGCCGAACCGGCAGCATCGGCCGACAAATACGCCAACACGGCAGCGTCCATCTGCGCGTGCGAGGTGAATCTGTGGCTGGTGCCTGTGCGCAGCGGGTGCCGGGACAATGGCCGGGCAAGGCCCTGCAAATCAAGGATGTGGTCGGCATGGACATGCTGGGCCAGCAGCTCCTTCAGCCGCTGCGCCCACCCGGGGTCGCCGCCGTCGAGCCCGGCCCGCAGCAACACATCCAGCTCGGGCAGGAGCTGGGCCGAAACAGTGTCGGGGCGGGTCCGGGCCAACGTGGTGTAGTACGCCCAGAGCGTGTCGCGGTGCAACAGCGGCCAGATGTCGTGGTCAAAACCGGCCGTGGCGCCCATGGCCCTGATGGCGGCAACGGCGTCCTCGCCCAGAAAACTCAGCGTGACACTGTGCGGATAGTAGCTCTCCAGCTCCGCCTTCGCCCGGTAGGGTGTGCCGCGCCGGGAGGCACCCACAATGACGGGCTCCTGCCCCGAGGGAACGTACTTCAACGCCTCGCCGGCCGGGCGGCCAGTGGGCGCAAACGTCCCGCCGCGCCCTTCCGTGAGCTGACCCAAAACGTCAAAGAAGTTCAGCCCCATGCCGCGCACCAGGACAGTCTCGCCCGCGGGCAGCTGCGCCCAGTTCACGTCATTGGGCACGGCCGGGGGCAGGTATGTCAGGCCGTTGGCGCGGGCGTCATCACGGAGCGCGCGCTGGGCCGGATTCAACTTCGATTCCACATGTCCCAACGCCAGCACCACCTGATGTGCGCGCAGCTTTTCCCCGTTGAGAAGTGCGACGTCGAACCCACCGTTTCCATGGTCCCTCGCCACCCGCTTCGCCTCGGTGGCGTGGACCGTGAGGGTGATGTTGCCGGGCAGCTGGGCGCTGAGCTGCTCAAAGCACCAACTCAGGTAGCGCCCGTAAAGGGCCCGGCTGGGGAATCCGGTGGCTGCGAGCGCGGCAAGTTCGGCCCTGTCTTCGGGGCTGAGCATGTCCACGGGCGCTTCTCGCTGGGCAACACGCCATGCATTGAAACTGGAACCGGCCAGCGGCGGGGCAACAACACCCTGGTCAGGGATCAGCGTGGGAAAAAAGCTTTGCGTGTTCATCAGGTACAGCCGCGACTGCTCGGTGCGCCACACATGCCCGGCACCCGGCGGAAAGGGGTCCACCAGGTGGATGTGCAGCGCGTGGGGTGACTGTTTGCTCACGTGGTTGGCAAGCAAACGTTCCATGACGGAAGTCCCGCGGGGCCCCGCCCCCACAATAACTACTGTCTGCACGTCCAAAGATTCCACCCCTTGAGCTTAACTGATGGTGGTTAACTGTCGTGCCCCACTGCCGCCGGAGGAACAGCGCACCGGAGCCGGCACAGCTGCCTAGGATGGAGGTATGACTGACGCCGCATCGCCTGTGAAGACTGCCCCCGAGCTAGCCGATCAAGATTTCGACGAGAACCTGTGGCTGGAGGACATTCACGGTGAGGCCGCCATGGCCTGGGTCCGTGAGCGCAATGCCCGCACCGACGCTGCCCTGCTCAACCCGGCGTACTCGGCTCGCCAGGCGTCAGTGCTGGAGGTGCTGGACGCCAAGGACAGGATCCCCATGGTGTCCAAACGTGGCGATTGGTACTACAACTTTTGGCGCGACGAGGCCAACCCGCGCGGGCTCTGGCGTCGCACCACGTGGGAGAGCTACCTCAGCTCCTCCCCCAGCTGGCAGGTCCTGCTGGATGTTGACGACTTGTGCGCCGCGGAGGACGCCCAATGGCTGTGGGCCGGGGCGTCCTTGCTGCGCCCGGCTCCCGGGGAGGAGTACAGGCGCGCCATGGTGGCACTGTCCCCCGACGGCGGGGACGCCGTGGCGTACAGGGAATTTGACGTGTGCACCCGCGCTTTTGTGGAGGGCGGTTTCAGCATACCGAGTGCGAAGACCCGCCTGAGCTGGCTGGATGCTGACACGTTGTATGTGGGGACCGACACCGGTGAGGGCTCCATGACGGCGTCCTCCTATCCGGCGGCCACCAGGGTTCTGCGCCGCGGCGAGTCCATGGCCGAGCTGGCAGCCAAGGAGCCGTTGTTCTCGGTTCCGCTGGACCACCTCAGCGGTGGCGTGTCCCACAGCAGCACGCCCGGTTTTGAACGGGACGTTGCGTACGACGTGCTGGATTTCTTCAACAGTCGCAGCTACTTGCGGGTGGGCGATGACTGGGTACACCTGGATGTCCCGGACAGCATGAACGTTTCGCTGCACCGCCAGTGGCTGCTGCTGCGCCCACGCACCGATTGGGTCCTTGAGGGCACCGTCCACGCCGCCGGCACGTTGCTGGCCATTGAGCTGGACGCTTTCCTGGCCGGCGGCAGGGCGGTGCGCACCATCTTCGCCCCCACAGCTGCCCAGTCGCTGCAGTCGTGGAGCTGGACCCGGGACTACCTGCTGCTGAGCCTGCTGTCGGATGTATCCGCCAAGATCCTGGTGCTGAACCCTGCCGCGGAGTGGGCCGCGCAGGAACTTGACGCCTGCCCGCCCTTGCATTCGGCAGACGCCTACGCCGTGGACGCCGAGGCTGGCAACGACTACTGGCTAGTCGCCACGGGATTCCTCACGCCCTCCACCGTGTACCGCGGCACCCTGCCCGCGGGCCTTGGCACCACCTCCACTGGCACCCCGGTGACGCCGGCGGCGTTGGTGCGGGAGGCGCCGTCGTTCTTTGAAGCCGCAAACTACAGCGTGGAGCAACACTTTGCGACCTCGGCCGACGGCACCCGCGTGCCCTATTTTCAGGTGGGGCCCAAGGATCTTAAGCTCGACGGCGCGAACCCCACCTTGCTGAGTGGGTACGGCGGCTTTGAGGTGTCGCGTACCCCTGCCTACAGCGGCAGTGTGGGCCGGACGTGGTTGGAGCGCGGCGGCGTGTACGTGGTGGCGAACATTCGCGGCGGCGGCGAATACGGTCCCAGCTGGCATACGGCGGCCCTGCAGGAAAACAGGCACCGCGCGTATCAGGACTTTGCCGCCGTGGCCCGGGATTTGTCGGCTCGCGGTGTGGCAAAACCGGCGCATCTTGGCTGTGCCGGCGGCAGCAACGGCGGGCTATTGGTGGGCAATATGCTCACTCACTACCCCGCGCTCTTTGGTGCCGTCTCCTGCGGCGTGCCCCTGCTGGATATGCGACGCTACACAAAACTGTCCGCCGGCGCCTCCTGGATTGCCGAATACGGCGACCCGGACGTCCCGGAGCAGTGGGCGTTCATCAAAACGTTCTCGCCGTATCACTTGCTGCGATCCGACGTCGACTATCCGGCCACGTTCATTTGGACAGCAACCTCCGATGACAGGGTGGGGCCCGTGCAGGCCCGGAAGATGGCGGCCCGGATGGAAGCCATGGGCATCGACGTGTGGTTCCACGAGGCGGTCGAAGGCGGCCATGCGGGGGCCGGAAACAATGAGCAGGCAGCACGCCTGCACGCGGCGTCGCACGAATTTTTGTGGCGGGCACTGACGGGTGGATTCTAAAATGCTGCGCTAACGTGTGCGCTGAGGCTTGCACCCCGGCCCTCGTTTTGCATTGAGGGCCCACTCATGGGTAAAGTTTGGGATGCTGGTTAGGGGCTTCTACCCTAGCCAGTGCTGGAGACGTGCCAGAGCGGCCGAATGGGCTTCACTGCTAATGAAGTGTGGGGCACAACTCCACCGGGAGTTCAAATCTCCCCGTCTCCGCCATGAAAATGCAGTGAAAAATGCGCCCCCAACTCTTGTTGGGGGCGCATTTTTTCTGTGCTGGTGCTGGGGCGCTCCGCCGGGCGCATCTTAGAACCTGCCGCCGGAACCTGCCGCAGCCGCCATGGCCACCGGGCTTGAGCGCGGCGACGCCGCGAAAACGCTTTCAGCGCCCTCCGGGGGCCATTGTGGACATTCGATGCTGGTCCACCGGCATCGAATGTCCACAACGGCCCCCGGACCGATTAATGAGCCCTGTGCTCCGCACCTTGCCAGGCATCCGTTTGCTACGCTAACTAGTTAGACATACTATCTAGCTATGAGTTCATCAATTGACGAGCCGTGGCCCAGCGATTGGAACCGTGCGTCCTTGGGGCTTTGCGCATTACAAGCCCTGGAAGCTGGCCCCACGTACGGCTACGCCATCATCACAGCCTTGGAGCAGGGCGGCCTTGGCGCCTTCAAGGGCGGGACCCTCTATCCGCTGCTCACCCGCTTTGAGACGGCCGGCTGGGTGGAGGTGCAGTGGCGGCCAGGCGAGAGTGGCCCGGGACGGAAGTACTTTTCGCTCACGCCCAGCGGCCAGGCCGAACTGGAACGGCAGCGACGGCAGTGGATTGCCTTCACCGCCGGCACCACGGCGTTTATCAGCACCGCGCACAATCGAGGAGTTTCGCAATGACCAAGGAGCAATCGATGAAGACAGCACCCCACAAGAAATGGCTCGAGGAACTGACGCTTGAACTGCGCCTGAACGACGTCCCGGGCCAGGAAATAGGCGACGCCTTGGCCACAGTGGAGGAGTTCGTGGCTGATTCGGGCCAGTCACCCGAGGAAGCGTTTGGTACGCCCCGCGACTACGCCGCCATCCTGGCCGCCGAAACGCCCCGTCCCGCCAAAGAAAGTTTGCGCGGCGTTGTAGCGCTTACCGCCGCGTCCCTTGTGGTGTTTCTGGCCTTCTCCGCGGCACTGACTCCGTGGTCCAGGGGCGGGCAACTCCTGGTTGGCGGCGTTCAGCTGGCGTGCTTTGCAGCACTGGCGGCGCTGACCCTGACGCTTCCGCTATACCTTGCTTACGTGGTCCGGCACTGCTGGGCGCTCATTGCGCTCCCCATCGTGGGGGCCGGCGCCGGGGTGCTCTCGGCGGTGCTTCAGCCCCGCAATGCCGCCGGCGCCCTGCTGGTGCTCTCGCCAGGAGTTGCCTTGCTGGTCTCCGCGGGATTGCTGATCGCCCTCTCGGTGCTGGGCACCACCCTGACCCTGCACACCCCTGCCGACACCGTGGTGGATCCCTTGAATCCGGAGCTGAAGCCACGGCGCCGCTGGTTCGAGGTCCTGACCCAGTGGTTGTTCCCCCTCTTAGCGGTGTTCTTAGCCGGCCTCACAGCCGTCGTCTCCGTCGTCGCACCATAAAACAAACTGACCCGCAGAAAACGCCGAAAATCACGGGAAAACCGTGAATTTTCGGCGTTTTCTGCGGGTCAGTTCGCTGAGGCTGCACGCCGCTGGGGCTAGCCCGCCTGAGCAAGCACCAGGGGCAGAACCTGAGCTGCCCCGGCGTTGCGCAGGGCCCGGCCGGCCACCGTGAGCGTCCACCTGCTGTCCACCAGGTCATCCAGCAGCAAGACCGGCCCGCCCGGATAGCCGGCGAGCGCTTCCGCCAGCGCGGGGCCCACGCTGAAGCGGTCCCAGACACCTGCCAGCCGGTAGGCGCTGTTGCCTCCGCGTTGCCCGGTCGGTCCACCAAATTCGAGGGACATTTCGCCCAGATACGGCAGCCTGCCGATCTCGGCGACGGCCTGGGCAAAGGACCGCAGCAACAGCGGCTTGGTCCGCGAGGGCATCGACACAACAGCAACCGGGCGCCCCGCCCCCTCCCATCCGGCTTGACCCCACTCGCGCAACACAGCCACCACTGCTTGCGCCATGGCCGGATCGATGGGCGCATCCGGTGCGCCGGCGGCAAACATGGCACGCAGGGAGTTTCCCCAGCCAAGGTCGGTGAGCCTTGCCAGGATCCGCCCGGTGGACAGCAGCTCATCGGCTTTGAGCTTGCCCTTGACGGGGACGCCAAGTTGGCTGATCCCTGTGGGCCACATGGCCCGTGGCTCCAGCGGCAGCCCGGCATGGCGCAGGGACGCCCCGGCCGCCTCGGCAGCACTGGACACCACCTCTGCACTAAACCAACGCCCCGCGCAGTTGTCGCATCGCCCGCACGGGGAAGCCGTGGAATCGTCCAGCGCGGCCGCCAGGTACTCCATCCGGCAGCCGGACATGCGCTCGTACTCCACCATGGACTGCTGCTCATCCACGCGCGCCTGGGCAATGCGTTCGTAGCGCTCTGCGTCATAAACCCAGGGTTGGCCGGTTGCTTCCCAGCCGCCACTCACCCTGCGCACAGCTCCGTCCACGGCCAAGACTTTCAGCAGTAGCTCCAGCGGTGTTCGTCTCAGGTCTACCCGCGCCTCCAGGGCCGGCGTCGACATGGGTTTGGGTGATTCGCCCAGGGCCGTCAGCACCGCCATGGCCTTGTCCTGGGCGGGCATGGAGGCGGTGGCGAAGTACTTCCAAATTTCCGCGTCCTCCGTTCCTGGCAGGAGCAGCACATCGGCGTTGGCGCTGCCACGGCCGGCACGGCCCACCTGCTGGTAGTACGCCACCGGGGACGACGGCGCCCCCAAGTGCACAACAAAGCCCAGGTCTGGTTTGTCGAAGCCCATACCCAAGGCGCTGGTGGCCACCAGGGCCTTGACCTGGTTGTTCTTGAGGGCCTCCTCCAACGATTCACGTTCCATGGTGTCGGTGCGTCCCGTGTAGGCCTTGACCACGTGCCCCGCCTGGGCCAGCAGCCGGGCGGTGTCCTCGGCGGCCGAGACGGTCAGCGTGTATATGATGCCGCTGCCTGGCAGCTCGGCAAGGTGCGTCAACAACCAGCCCAGCCTGTCGCGGGAGTCAGCCAGTCGCAGGACACCGAGCCGCAGGGACTTGCGGGCAAGAGGGCCCCGAATGGTGAACACGCCCTTGCCCAGCTGCTCTTCAATGTCAGCCACCACGCGGGAATTCGCCGTGGCCGTCGTCGCCAGTACCGGAACAGATGCTGGCAGCTGCGCAATCAAGTCAGCAATGCGGCGGTAGTCAGGGCGGAAGTCATGCCCCCAGTCGGAAATGCAATGGGCCTCGTCAATCACCAACAAGCCGGTGCGTTGGATCAAGGTGGGCAGCTGATTCTCCCGAAAAGAGGGGTTGGTCAACCGTTCGGGCGACACCAGCAACACATCCACCTCATCGGCGTCCAAGGCAGCAGTCACCTGGCCCCACTCGGTGGCATTGGCAGAGTTGATGGCCATGGCACGCACGCCTGCCCGCTCGGCGGCCGCCACCTGGTCCCGCATCAAGGCCAGCAGGGGCGAGACAATCAAGGTGGGCCCGGCACCGCGTCCGCGCAACAAGAGCGACGCCACAAAGTACACAGCCGACTTCCCCCAACCGGTGCGCTGGACCACCAGGGCCCGGCGGCCGGCATCCACCAGCGCCTCAATGGCCTCATACTGGCCGTCGTGAAAATCAGCATCCGCACGCCCCACCAGCGCCCGCAGAACAACTTGCGCCTGAGCGCGTGTGTCCGTGCCGGATTCTGACGGGAGCGCCGAAAAATGTGCCTGCGCTGGTTGCAATGTCATGTCCCTAGTATTCCAGCGCCCACTGACACCAGATGGCACGGCTCAACAAAGCTGTGGATAACTCCATGGTGCGGCCACCGGCGGTAACATGGTCGGGTGACTACTGAAGATAACTCGCCGGTTGACCTGTCCAACTCCTTCAAGGCCTATGACGTCCGCGGCCTTGTGGGTAAAACCATCACCACTGACTCGGTCAGGGCAGTAGGTGCGGCCTTCGTTGATGTGCTGGCCTTGGCCGGTCAAACCGTGCTGATTGGCGGGGACATGCGCCCCTCCTCCACCGAATTTTCGCAGGCGTTTGCCGACGGCGCCTCAAGCCGCGGCGCCACAGTGGTGATGCTGGGTTTGATCTCCACCGACGAACTGTACTTCGCCTCGGGCGTCCACAACGCCGCCGGTGTGGTCTTCACCGCCAGTCACAACCCGGCCGAGTACAACGGCATGAAAATGACCCGCGCCGGCGCCGTTCCGCTGTCCTCCGAAACTGGTTTGACCGAGATTCGTGATGTGGCCCAGCAGTACCTGACGGACGGCATTCCCGCCGCCGCCGCCGGAACCGCCGGGACCCAGAGCGATACCGATGTTTTGAAGGACTACGCGGAGTACTTGCGCAAGCTCGTTGACCTGTCCGATTCCCGCCCGTTGAAGATTGTGGTCGACGCCGGTAACGGCATGGCCGGCATGACCACCCCGGCCGTGCTCGGCGATGTCCTGTTGCCGGGTCTGCCCTTCGAGATTGTCCCGTTGTTCTTCGAGCTGGACGGCACCTTCCCGAACCACCCGGCCAACCCGCTGGAGCCGGCCAACCTGCTCGACCTGCAGGCCGCCGTCGTCAAGCATGGCGCCGACATTGGCCTGGCCTTCGACGGCGACGCCGACAGGTGCTTCGTCATCGACGAACTCGGCGCACCCCTCTCGCCGTCGGCCGTGACAGCGTTGGTGGCCCGGCGCGAAATTGCCCGGGCCAAGGCGCTCGGCGAGGAACACCCCACGGTCATCCACAACCTCATCACCTCGCGTGCCGTGCCCGAACTGATCAATCACGACGGCGGCCGGGCGGTGCGCACGCGTGTTGGCCACTCCTTCATCAAGGCCACCATGGCCGCAGAAGGCGCCGTTTTTGGTGGCGAGCACTCCGCGCACTACTACTTCCGCGACTTCTTCAACGCTGACACTGGCATGTTGGCGGCCATGCACGTCCTGGCCGCCCTCGGTGAGCAGGACAGCCCGCTGTCCGAGCTGGGCCGCGAATACGAGCCCTACGTCTCCAGCGGCGAGATCAACTCCCAACTGGCCGACGTCCCCGCAGCGGTGGCCCGGGTTCGGGCCGCCTACACCACAGACGATATTGTGGTTGATGAGCTGGACGGCGTCACGTTCACTGCCAAGGACGGCGCTTGGTGGTTCAACCTGCGCGCCTCCAACACCGAACCGTTCCTGCGTCTCAACGCTGAAGCGGTGGACGCGCCCACCATGGCCGATCTTCGAGACGCCGTCCTTGCACTGGTGCGCCAATAACGGCTTCCCCTGTTAGCCCCGAGTTCGCCACAGTAACCGCACCATTTTCAGGAGTATGTATGGAGCAGAACACCACCGAACAGTCCCCCGCCGAACTGCTGGTTCAGGAGGACCTGAACAAACTCATTGGCACAGCTTTTGGGGTTGCCGGGGAGCAGGTGGAGACCCACGGCGCATTTTTGCCGGTGGGCCTTGTCCTCACGCACGACGGCGAGCTGAACTTGGTTGCCGTAGCCCCCAACGCTGTGGAGGGCGATGAGGAAAAAGAGCTCGACGCCGACCAAATGGTGGCCGACTTGTTTGAGGCTTTGCACCAGCAGCGCGATCAGAACAAGGCCGCGGCAGTGGTCTGCGACATCCACCTGCCCGACGATGCCACGGACGCCATTCATGTCATGGCCGAGCACAGCACCGGGGTGGGTGTTTCAGCGGTTCGCCCTTACCGGCAGACACCCGACGGCTGGGAATTTGGCAATCCATTCCTAGAAGCCGGCGAGAAAGTGATCTGGCCGATCTAGTGCGCATCAACAGCTTTTCGGATGTGAGCTTGCGGCTTCTCACCGCGCTCTGCTCCGTCCCCGAGGATGAGCTGCCCACCACCCGGGAGCTTGCCGAGGCTGTGGGGACACCGTACAACCATGTCAGCAAGGCCGTCCTGAAGCTGCGCCAGATGGGCCTCGTGGATGCCATCCGCGGCCGCAGCGGTGGCGTGCGGATCTCCCTGGCCGGCAAAACAGCGACCGTGGGTGCAGTCTTGCGGGACTTGGATGACCGCAGCGACGTGGCGAAGTGCATCACGGATATGGGCGCATGCCCGCTCATCCACGACTGCGGGCTGCGCGGGGCACTGAACCATGCCCGCGAAGCGTTCTACGCTTCGTTGGACGATGTCACCATCTACAGTCTGGCCAGAAAGACTCCGGCGGGCCCCGTTCCTGTGACCTTAAGCACAGTGCGGCCGGGCTAAACCGCCACAACTCAGCACTTTTCTACGACTTGTAGAAGTTGCGTCCTTAAAGTTGCATTCAAGATGCTACTTTGGAATTGTCACCATGACTCTCACCCAAGGAGCACCAATGCTTTCGGACAAGTCCCGCCCGCTCATTGCCGCAACACTGCCGCTGGTGGGTTCCCGCTTGGGCACCATCACGCCGAACTTTTACCACCGCATGTTGACAGCCCACCCCGAACTCCTGGACGGACTGTTCAGCCGCGCCAACCAAAGCAATGGCGAACAGCAGAAGGCCCTGGCCGGGTCCATTGCGGGATTTGCCACGGCCCTAATCGCCAACCCGGACATCATCCCGGAGCAGATACTCAGCCGGATTGCCCACAAGCACACGTCCCTGGGCATCACCGAGGACCAGTACGCCATTGTCTACAAGTACCTCTTCGAGGCCATCGCCGAGGAACTGGCGGATGTCATCACCGCCGAGATCGCCGAAGCCTGGACCGAGGTGTACTGGCTCATGGCCAACGCCCTGATCAAGCTGGAAAAGGGTCTGTACGCCCTGCAGGCCAATGACAAGATGTGGATGCCATGGACGGTTGTTGAAAAGAACGCCGCAGGCACCGACGCCATCACTTTTGTGCTGGAACCGGCCGACGACACCGCCGTCACAGTTGCCCGCCCCGGACAGTTTGTCTCGGTCAAGGTTGCACTCCCTGACGGCCTCCTGCAATGCCGCCAATATTCGCTCAGCGCCGACGTTGAATCCACCACCCGGCGCGTATTCACCACCAAACGGGACGACGGCGGGGAGGTTTCGCCTGTGCTGCACAACAAGGTGGTGGTGGGTGACGTCGTCGAACTTTCCAATCCCTACGGCGATGTGACGCTCGACGGCGAAGGGCCAGTCGTGTTTGCCACGGCAGGCATTGGCTGCACCCCGTCCGCGTCGGCGTTGCGGTCACTGGCCGCCGCCGGGGCCGACCGCGAGGTTTTGGTGCTGCACGCCGAGAAGAACCTTGAGGCGTGGGCGCTGCGCGAGCAGATGACTGCCGATGTTGCGGCCATCGACGGGGCCGAAATGCAGCTGTGGCTCGAGGAACCCACCTCCGGCTTCCACAAGGGCTTCATGTCCTTGGCAGGTTTGGACCTGCCGGCGAACGCCGCCATGTATGTGTGCGGGCCGCTGCCATTCATGAAGGCCATCCGCAATCAGGCGATCGAGGCAGGCATCCCGTCAACCAAGATCCACTACGAGGTCTTCGGCCCCGACTTGTGGCTGGCCGGCGCCTAATCCCAACAACTGACATAAACATCTGACCCAAACAACTAACCCGCAGAAAACGGCGAAAATATGCGTCTTTGACGCAATTTTCGCCGTTTTCTGCGGGTCAGATTGTTTAGTTCACGTTAGGCTGCGAAGCGAGCCTTCAAGCCTTCGAGCTCGGCTGACAGCTGGGCCGGCAGCGACGCGCCAAAGCGCGCGTACCACTCCTGGATTCCCGCCAGTTCTGTTTCCCACTCGCCCGGCTCCACCTTCAGCGCATCGGCGATGTCCGCGCTGCTGACGTTCAATCCGGTCAGATCAAGCGAGCCTTCGGCTGGGACAAAGCCAATGGGTGTTTCCACTGCCTCAGCTGTTCCCTCAATGCGGTCGATAACCCACTTCAGCACACGGGTGTTCTCACCAAAGCCGGGCCAGGCAAAGCCGCCGTCGGCGGTGCGACGGAACCAGTTCACCAAGAAGATCTTCGGCAGGCGTGCCTGATTAGCCTTGGCGGAGAGTTCAATCCAGTGCTTGAGGTAGTCACCGGCGTCGTAGCCGATGAAGGGCAGCATCGCCATGGGATCGCGGCGCACCACACCAACAGCGCCGGTTGCGGCGGCAGTGGTTTCCGAGGAGAGCGTTGAGCCCATGAAGATGCCATGGGTCCAATCACGGGCCTGGGTGACCAAGGGGATGGTGGTCTTGCGGCGACCGCCAAACAAGATCGCGTTGATCTCGACGCCTTCAGCGTTGAAGTAGTCCTTGGAGAGCATGTCCACCTGGTCGATGGGCGTGCAGAACCGTGAGTTGGGATGGGCTGCCGGTCGGCCGGCGTCCGGCGTCCAGTCCTGACCCTGCCAGTCGGTCAGGTGAGCGGGCACTTCCTCCGTCATCCCCTCCCACCAAACACCGCCGTCGTCGGTCAGGGCAACGTTGGTGAAAATGGAGTTGCCCTTGGTGATGGCCGCCATGGCGTTCGGATTGGTGTGCCAGCCCGTTCCCGGCGCAACACCAAACAGGCCTGACTCGGGATTCACCGCACGCAGTTCACCCTCCTTGCCAAAGCGCATCCAGTTGATGTCATCGCCGAGCGTCTCGGCCTTCCACCCCGGGAGGGTGGGTTCGAGCAGGGCCAGGTTGGTCTTGCCGCAGGCAGAGGGGAAAGCGGCCGCCACGTGGTAAGTCTTGTCCGCCGGGCTGGTGAGCTTAAGGATGAGCATGTGTTCGGCCAGCCAGCCTTCATCCCGGGCCATAACCGAGGCGATGCGCAAGGCGAAGCACTTCTTGCCCAAGAGCGCGTTGCCGCCGTAGCCGGAACCGAAGGAGAAGATGGAGCGCTCTTCGGGGAAGTGCACAATCCACTTTTCTTCGTTGCACGGCCACGGAACATCCGCCTCGCCGGGGGCCAGCGGGGCACCCACCGAATGCAAGGCCGGGACGAAGAAGGCGTTGGTGTCCTCGAGCTTGCGCAGAACCTCTGTACCTATGTTGGCCATGATGCGCATGGAGGCCACGACGTAGGCGGAGTCGGTGATCTCCACACCAAACTTGGGATCCTGGGCGTCCAGCGGGCCCATGACGAAAGGAATGACGAACATGGTGCGTCCGCGCATGCTGCCGGCGAACTTCTTGTTCAGGATGTCCTTCATGGCGGCCGGGTCCATCCAATTATTGGTGAATCCGGCGTCGCGCTCATTTTCTGAGCAGATGAACGTTCTGCCTTCAACCCGGGCAACATCCTTGGGGTCCGAGAAGGCTGCGAAGGAGTTGGGGAACAGTTCGGGATTGAGCCGCGTAAGAGTTCCCTCGGCCACGAGATGGTCAGTCAGTAGGGCAGATTCCTCCAGGGACCCATCCACCCAGCGAATATGATCCGGCAGGGTGAGAGCTGCAACTTCTGCAACCCAAGAGGCGAGGCCCTTGTGGGTGGTCATTGCTTGCTCAACGATTTCCTGCACTGGCGCGTTGCCCATTGCGTGTCCCTTCATCGAATGGGTAGGTGGTATCTAAATGCTAGGGGGCGGTATCCGGCGAATTGAGGTATGGGATATGGGATGTATTGACTCCACTAAAGAGCAAACCCCCGAGTTTCCGGGGTTCCCCAAAATTGTTACGGTCAACATTTGTGATTCAGATCACCTATACCGGTCTAGTGGCGGAGGACACGGGCGTTTCCATCCTTTCCGATTTGTACACCAGAGCAAAGTTGGGTTAGAGTTATTCACGGCCCGAGGGTCGGAAACAAAACAAAGAAACAAAGAAACAAAATATGCGTGCGTAGCTCAACGGATAGAGCACCTGACTACGGATCAGGAGGTTGGGGGTTCGAGTCCCTTCGCGCGCACTTTATAAGAAAAGCGGTCCACTTCGGTGGGCCGCTTTTTTGTTAACCACTGACCTAACCGTGGATCCCCCAATCTGACCCGCAGAAAACGGCGAAAACGCTGAGAATTCAGCCATTTTTCGCCGTTTTCTGCGGGTCAGATATTAACGCCGCTGACTCAGCTGCGCCACGGCATGGTCGACGGCACCCAGCAAAGTTTCCTGGCCAAGCGTGCGGAAGTGCCCCACGATTGGCAGTTCGATATTCACCGCTCCGGGGAGGGCACTGCCGCCGGGAATATGGGGGTCAAACTCGGGATAAATGGATACCGCGTGCTCATTGACGTCCAGCTGCGCCTGCAAGGACATCAGCACCGCGTCCTCGGGAGAGAAATGACGCAGGGTGCGGGAGAGCATATAGCGGGCATAGAGGGAACCAGAAAACGGGGTGGCGATGGCCACCAGACCCAGGATTTCCACCGGGCGGGACGGGGCAGGAACTGTTGCTCCGGCGTCGTGCGGGTTAGTCGCCTTGGCGTCCAGCATGGCGTGCTTGCCAATCAGCCCACCCTTGCTATGCGCAACGAAGATGCATCGGGTAACGCCATGCTCCCGATGCAACGCTGACAGTGCCCGCGCCACGATGGCGGCAGAGTCCGGCACTGCACGTCCATTGTGGCCCAGCTGGGGCACGCCAAACACGCGAAAACCTGAGGCGTTCAGGCGCCGTGCCGCGGGCTCGAGAAAAAACCAGGTCTCGTACACGCCGGGCAGCAAGACGATGGCGGGTTTGGCGCCATCACCACGGGCATACTCGGCCGGACAGCGGGGGCGAAAGATTCCCAGCAGCTGCCGCCACCCCGCGTAGAGGTAGTCGAGGAGCCACCAGCCCAGACGTTTGACCGCTTTCACGGCTGTACCACGGGCCCCAGGTGGTCCACAATGTAGCCGGCCACGCAGGCCCCGTCCTTGACCATGGTCTCGTGTCCGCGGCCATCCACTTCCACCATGACGGCGTCGGGGATCAGCGCGGTGACCTCCTCAACCCACCCGTGGGGACACACGCGATCACGTTTGCCGCGGATAACAAGCGTGCGTGCCTGAATCTGCACCAAGGTGTCCTCCATGGTGTGGTCCATCATGCTGTGCAGCTTCTTGATGAACCAGCGCGGACCCGTTTTGGCATAGTTGCGCATGCCTAGGCCCAGTACCTTGGGGCTTTCGCCGAAAAGGTCTTGCACCATTCGCCAGGCCTGCCTGTGAATAGTGCGTTCGTGCCTGTTCACAGTGGGCGCCACCAGCACGACGTCGGGGAAAAGGTCTGGTCTTTGCGCTGCAGCTTCCGCCACCACTTGGGTTCCCATGGAATGTCCTATCAGGACAGGGTTGCCCAACTTTTCCACCTCAACAAAGTCGATGAGGACTTTGCCCATCGCGGCCATGGTGAGTGCCTGGGCCGGTTCGGGAGCATCACCGAAGCCGGGCAAGTCAATGGCCACCACGCGTCCTTGATCTTCCAACGCTGCGCTCAACTGGGCGAAGTAGGAGATGCCCATGCCAATTCCGTGCACCAGCAGAAAGGTCCGCCCGCCAACTTTGTCAGTGTCCGTGGTGACAACCTCGTAGTCGGCCACCCGGACTTTTCGCACGCTCATAGTGACAGTATCTCCGAGATGCGTGCCCCGCCGAAACCAGCGCCCGGGCCCACCCGCCACCACTCCCCACCACAACTGCCCCGCAGAAAACGGCGAGAATCTTGGATTTTCGGTGTTTTTTCGGCGTTTTCTGCGGGTCAGCTTTCGGGCGACTCCGTCGCGCCAGTGAAACCTGCAAATTCTATTTGCGGGTCAGTTGAAAAAGGGTTTACTCCGCATCAACGAAGAGCCTGATCTTGGCCCGGATGCCGTCAAAGTGACAGTTGAGAAGCTCGGCAGCGCTCTTCGCGTCCTTGGCGGCAACTGCGTTGTAGATGTCCCTATGCTGGGACGCCACCTGAATCAGGTCGGCGCCGCCTATGCCGATCTCCACGTGAATCTTGCGGTAAACCTTCCAGAAAACGCTCATCAGGTTCATCAGAAGATCGTTGTTCAAGGGTTCAAAGAGCGAACGGTGAAATTCGGCATCCGCTTCGGCGAAGGACTCCGACCGTAGGGCCAGTTCCTCCATTTTCCCCACGGCAGCTTCAATGCGAGCAAGGTGCTCATCCGTGACGACAGCTATGCAGGCGCTGACGAGGCCGGCCTCCAATGCCTGACGGATATCAACGAGCTGCAACGCCTCAAGGCCCTCGTGACGCAATGAAAGACGGCTGCGAAAGGTGAGCCCGTCGGCTAGCGCGTCAAAGTTGCTCGGCGCCACAAACATGCCAAAGCCGTGGCGGATTTCAATCACGCCCAAGGCCTGCAACACTTTCAGCGATTCACGCAGGGTATTGCGGCCCACACCGAGGACTTCGGAGAGTTCACTTTCAGTGGGCAGGGGATCGCCAGCGTCAAGGTCCCTGTCAAGGATGAGTTCCATAATGTCTGCCTGCAGGGCGCGAAGCCGCACCTGAGCACTGAAACGGGCCTTGGGTGTTACCGTCGAAATGGACAACACAGCTCCTCAAAATATTCGTCGCAAGAACAATGCTTTTACTCACTTTAGTGGACATATTCGGGCAAATTATCCGCTTGCTGCAAGTGACACTCCGTGCGACTTTCGTGCAGTGGCGCCAGTGGAACGCCAACGTGATCCAAACCCTAGAATATCGGATGTCCGACAACTTGCCTACACAATGCCAATGACGTTTCGCCGCTCACGGGTTGACGGTGCGTCAGTGCACTCCTTCGCCCTCTTGCCCCGCATGCCGAAGCCGACGGTTTTGTCGCACGGTGTCGACGGTTCAGCTATTTTGGCGGCTGCACCGCTGCCATTGCCGGTGCAAGCGAAAAATCCTGCCGGCACAGTAGTGCTTCCCTATGTGTTGCTACCGGCTAGGTGACAGGGCGCCGAGTGTGGCGGATCTTGGCCTCTGGCGCCACGGGCGCCCACGGGCGCCCACGCCCGCCCAGGTCGCGGACGGTTTGACCAGCACCTTAGCCCCGGCTGTCGGCATGGGCCACGTAGCGGCGAACGCCGTCGACCCCGGTGGCCGCGATGCCTGTGGCGCGGGCTTCACTGGGTAAAGTGGGCCCCGTTGCGGGCGCAGCATCTGTGGCCGTTGCTCACTAAATAGTTCCACCCTCTAGGAATCACAGTGACGCTGAAACTTACCAACCTTGATTCCCTCGCCGGTCAGCTGGTGGTTTCCGCGCAGGCCTACCCTGGCGAACCCCTGCGTGACCCGCGCACCACGGCCCAGATTGCGGCGTCGGCCGTCGCTGGCGGCGCCTCTGCTGTCCGGGTTCAGGGCATTGCCGACATTCAGTTCACCCGCGCCGCCGTGGAAGTTCCCGTCATTGGGTTGTGGAAGGACGGCCACGACGGCGTCTTCATCACCCCCACGCTGCGTCACGCGCTGGCGTGTGTCAACGCCGGCGCCCATATTGTGGCCATTGACGGAACCCGCAGCCCCGCCCGGATGGCTTGAGCCTTGCCGAGACCATTGCCGGGATCCACGCCGAATCCAATGCACTAATCATGGCAGATTGTGGTTCATTCCAGGACGCAGCGGCTGCCGCCAACGCCGGAGCGGACTTGATCGGCACCACCCTGGCCGGCTACTCGGGCGAACGCCCCATGACTGAGGGCCCCGATCTGGAGCTGCTTGCTGAAATTGCTGCCGCAGATCTGGGCAAGCCGCTCATCGCCGCGGGCCGCATCCACTCCCCCGCCCAGGCTCGCGCAGCCATGGACGCCGGAGCGTTTGCAGTGGTTGTTGGCACGGCCATCACCCACCCCTCAACCATCACCGGATGGTTCACGGCAGCACTGAACAGCTAGTCACCGCACAGCACTTCGCGGGCAAGGCGGCCTTCTGGCGATCGAACGCGAGCAGGCCGCCTTTTCCGTGCCCGGCGCGGCGGGGCGACCCCGATCTGGGCCCACTGATGTGGAAAGGTGACTGGTGAGTGAATTCGTGCAAATTTTACACCGACTCGTCAGCACTGCTAATTTGGTGCAGCTCACCCCACTTTCTAAGGAGCGCCCCCATGCTCACTGCTCACCGGCTGCACATCGATGGGCGCAGGCACACACTGTTGCCGGCGACCTCAGTGGAGGCGCACCGCGCGCACGTGCTCCTTATTCAAGCTGACGGCCAGGAACGGCGCACGGCGCTGGCACTGGCCTTGACGGGCCGCATGAAGCCCTCCACGGGCACGGTGGCCTTGGGGCACGACGGTTCGATGGCGTCCCTACGCCGACGCAGCGCCATTGTGGACGCCCCCGACGTCAACGCCCCCGAGAACCACCTCACCGTCCGCTCCCTGACCTCGGAGGATCTGGCGCTGGTTCCCGTCAAGTTCCGCGACCGCACGCGCCCCACCGAATGGCTGGTCAGGCACGGTTTCCGTGACATTTTGGAGCAATGGGTGGAGGAACTTGAACCCGTCAGGCTCCTGCACCTGCAGCTTGAACTGGCGCTGGCCAACAAGGAAGTTGATTTGGTGGTGGTGGACTCCCCCGAC
Organism: Arthrobacter sp. TMN-49; assembly: GCF_054511095.1. Classification (NCBI taxonomy): domain Bacteria; kingdom Bacillati; phylum Actinomycetota; class Actinomycetes; order Micrococcales; family Micrococcaceae; genus Arthrobacter; species Arthrobacter sp. TMN-49. Next base: position 66,120 of record NZ_JBTNDH010000001.1, read on the forward strand.
CGCCACACAGCAGATGTCGCCGCCTGGCTGCCCCTGCTGGAACAGACGGCCACCGGTGCCATCGGCCTGGACCCCGACGCTCCTGCTGACGCCCCGCTCCGACCCGTGGTGGTGATTGGTGTGGTGGGCAGGCTGCCCGATGACTGGGAGGGGGCTGCCGCTGTTGCCGGAAATGCCCGTTCCGGGGCGGAGCCCGACGGCGTGGAGGCCCCTGCCGCTTCGGCTGCGGCTTCCAAGGAAGCCGCGTCCGAACCCGAGGAGGCGGGGAGCCAGCCCGCGGAGGACGGGACCCACCCCGAGGAGGCCGCCAGCGCCCCGGCTGACGTGGAATCTGCAGCAGCCGGTGAACCTGCCGAAGCAACCGAAGCCACCGCCACAACACCAAAGCACACCACGGAGGAAATCCTGTGACAGTCTTCCGATTGGCATTGTCCGAGCTCAAGCGCATGACAGGTGGCCTGCTGCCCAAGCTCACCATCGTGGCCATCGTGATGGTGCCGCTGCTCTACGGTGCCGTCTACCTTTACGCCAACTGGGATCCGTACGGCAATCTCGATCAGCTCAAGGCCGCCGTAGTCGTCCAGGACGAGGGCGCCGTCACCCAGGACGGCAAGGAACTGCACGTCGGCAAGGACGTGGCGGCAAACCTGGTGGAGGGCCACAAATTCGACTGGCGGCTGGTGGACACCCCGGCAGAGGCCAATGAGGGCGTGAAGAACGGCGATTTTGCCTTTGCCTTGGTGATTCCGAAGGAATTTTCAGCCAATCTGGCCTCGCCGGAGAATTTTGACTCGGCCACCCAGGCCATGATGAGCGTGACCACCAACGACGCCAACAACTACCTGTTGACCTCCATTGTGGACAAGGTGACCACACAGGTCCACGCCACAGTGGCGCAACAGGTGGGCCAGCAGACGGCCAATTCGCTGCTGAGCGGCTACGGCACCATCCATGCCCAATTGGTGAAAGCCGCCGACGGCGGCAAACAGCTCGCCGACGGGGCCGCCACCCTGGACAAGGGCGTGGGGACATTAAAGACCGGTACCCGGGACCTCCTGACCGGCACCAATGACATGGTGGCAGGGCAGACAAAGCTCGTCACGGGCACCAAACAGCTCCAGTCGGGTGCCGCAGCCCTGGACAAGGGTTTGGGACAGTTGGAAACCCAAACGGCACAGCTGCCTGAGGACACCAAGAAACTCTCCGACGGTGCCGCCGAAGTGGCGGCCGGCAACGCTGCCTTGAATGCCAAGGTCCAAGGCGCCATTGGCACGGCCGGCGAGTTGGATACCGCCGCAACGTCTGCCATCAATGACAAACTCGACAAGCTGGTGAGTGACGGAATTCTCACCGCCGAACAGGCCACGAAGATCCGTACCTCGCTGGCATCGACAGCCACGAGTCCCACCGTCACCGGGGTGAAGAATCAGCTCGCCACGGACGCCGCAGACATCCAGAAGCTGGCCGACGGTTCCGCTGCTGTTGCCGACGGGGCCGCGAAGCTGGCCGGTGCCACACCTGCCCTTACGACGGCGATTGCCCAGGCCCATGCCGGGGCTGGGGAACTGTCCACGGGGGCCGCAACGCTCGCAGAGGGACAGGGCGCTGCCCTGGATGGGGCGAATCAGCTGGCAGCCGGAGCCACGAAGCTCAACACAGGGGTCGGTGATCTCAAGACTGGCTCCAACAAGCTGTCCACGGGCGCTGCCGATCTGTCCACCCAAATGCACAAGGGTGCCGGATCTGTGCCGGATCCCACCGACAAGGACAAACTCAACGCCTCGGGCGTCATTGCCGACCCCATCCGGGTGGATTCGATCTCGCAAGCCAAGGCCGCCAACTACGGTTCCGGCCTGGCGCCGTTCTTCCTGGTCCTGGCCCTGTGGATTGGTGCGTTCATGCTGATCCAGGTCATGCGGCCACTGACAGTGCGGGCGCTGGCGTCGAACGCGCCGTCCTGGAAGATTGCCCTGGGCGGCTGGTTGCCGTTTGCCACAGTCGCTACGGGCCAAGCCTTGTTGCTGTATGCGGTGGTGAAGTTTGGTTTGGGCTTGGAGCCGAGCCATCCGTGGCTGACCCTGGGCCTGTTGCTGCTGGCGTCGCTGGCGTTCACGGCCCTGATTCAGGGAATTGTGGCCCTTCTGGGCACCCCCGGGAAGTTTGTGGTGCTGATCCTTCTGGTGTTGCAGCTGGTCTCCTCCGGTGGCACCTTCCCCTGGCAGACCACGCCCGAACCGCTACACATCATGCACCAGATCCTACCCATGGGGCATGTGGTCGAGGGCATGCGGCACCTGATTTACGGAGCTGAGCTGGCACCCTTGATACCCGTTGTGCTTGGCCTGCTGGGCTATACGGTGCTGGGCCTGCTGTTTGCCTGGGCCGCCGTCAACAAGAACAAGACGTGGACGCTGAAGACGCTGATGCCGGAGATTGAGGCCTAGCGGGGCACCACAAAATTGCTCAGCTGGGCATCCTGGCCGTCAAGGGTGGCCCAGTCCCCCGTGTAGTCAAAGACGGCAAAGGCACTGGTGGGGAAGCCCGACGCCAGGTCCATGTACGCGTCCTGATCCGAATCCCGTGAAGCCAACCGCAGAGCCAACGACTGGACGCCCGGCATATGGCTGATCACCATGAGCGTGTTCACGGTTTCCGGCACACGGTTGACCACCGAGAGCATCGAGCTTGCCCCGGCAGCGTAGAGGGCACTCTCGAGCTTGGGCGTGGGCGCCTTGTCCGCCAATTGCTGGCACACCCACGTGCACGTTTGCCGGGTCCGCAGGGCTGAGGAGCACAGGATGAAGTCGGGGACCACGGCGTTCTCCACCAACCATTTGCCCGCCAGCGGGGCTTCAGTGTGGCCACGCTGGGCCAGCGGCCTGTCGTGGTCTTCCACGCCCAACGGAAAAGCCGCCTTGGCGTGGCGCATCAAGATCAACTTTTTAATGTGGTGTTCACTCATGTTCACAGTTTAGTGACAGTTAAAGAAGTACGACGGCGGTCCGCGCACCTAAGGTGCGGCAACCGCCGTCGTACCGTTGAAACTTGTAGTGATCGAGCTGGGCCCACGCGCCCGAGGGGCCCCAATTGCAGACGCGCCAGAGGCTGGAATTGGGGAGGGCGTGGGGATCAGATGGAGTATTCCGGCGCAGCCCAAACAACCACTTCGGGGTGCTCGTAGAAACGGTAGCCTTCTCCGCGGACGGTGCGGACGGTGTTGGCCAGACGGCCCAGCTTGGACCGCAGGCGGCGGATGTGGACGTCGATGGTGCGCTCGTTGGGCACTTCGTCAGCGTTGCTCCACAGGCCTTCCAGAAGTTCGTCGCGGCCCACTGTCCGGGTGCCGTTCTCCACCAGGTAGTTCAGCAGCTCGAACTCCTTGAACGTCAGGTTCAGGGTGTCCCCGTCCAAGTGAACCTCGCGGCGGGCCAAATCGATCAACACGCCTGTGGGGCGCTGCTCAGCGACGGGAATCCGCACTGCTTCTTGGCGTTGGCGGCTAGCCACCGTGGGGTCGCCAAAGGTGGAGCGCACCACGTCCAGGGCTGTTCCGACAGCGTCCGACGGCGCAATCGCCACCGCCGCGTAGCTCTGGGCTTGCGGAACAAGGGTTTGGGCGTAGGCGCGGATGTCCTGGGCCAGTTTCGCCAAGGACGTGCCGGCCGCGGCGGCCGTGTCCTCATCCACACCGACGTAAAGGACAAAGCCACGTGCCACATTGTCCGGGCTGACACCGCGCAACTTGTCACCGCCGGCAATAACCGCGGTGGGCGCCGTCATGGGGTGCCCCTCAGCGGCGGGGACAACACGCAGCCGGGATGCAGTAGTGGCCATGTCGGGGTGGTAGGCGCCCGCATAGCCGGGGTGCTCGGCAGGGGCCAAAGAACCCTGGCCGGTGTTGCGAGCAACCGCCTTGGCGGCATTTCGAACAGAGATGTGGACATATCCGGATGCTACTGACATTGAACAACCTAAGGTGTATGGCCGTACTTGACGGCGCGAATGCTTCCTTCAGCTCTGAGGATCCAGAACTTTATTGCCCTATAGAGAAGGGCCGACTCAGGGGCCAAGGCCTGAAATATGCCACGTCTTGCTTCTTCCCCCAGTGGCTTCCAGGTGGTGCGATCTAGGCCTGCATTCGACAACCTCGCAATAGCCGTCCCCTCGCTTCGAGGCGGGCAATTGCTGCGGCTGCAGAATTCACTGAGTAGGTGTTCACATAAGTCAGTGTCCTACGTAATAAAGCAAACGTGCAAGTAACAAAGGCCCGAAACGTCCACCATGTGAGATTACGCGCTGCTTTGTGATCAATTCTACATTGTCATTTTGCTCTCAGTTTGCTGCAAAATGACGAATTGAGTCAAACATAATCATCGTGAACGCCGAATTCGCATGCATAAATTCAGCGGTATCCGTGTTTTTGCCAATTATGTTCAAGCGGCGTTCTGGCACGATTACTATGCCTCCGACAAGTCCGCACCGGAGCCCAGTCTGCTCCCAGTTTTCTACGCTAGGTAAACAAAGGTTTACCCGGCGTCAGCTTGTTGGCAGCCCTTCTCGCGTGCCGGTGGCCCCGTCGCAGCCGGCCGTCAGCGGTCCGCTGTCAGCGATGGAGTCCGCGCGCCAGCGTAAAGGGGCGGAGAGCCCCAATTTGCTGCCGCAGCGTGACGTTGTTGCGCCTGTTCAGCATGATGAGGGCAGCCAGCCCCGCGAGAACTGCCACCACGGCGCCCATGCCCAGCGACCAGCGGGCGCCGAATTCCGTGGCAATCCAGCCCACCAGCGGGGCACCAATGGGCGTTCCGCCCTGCATCACCACCATGTACACGGCCAGCACACGTCCGCGCATCGCGGAGTCCGTTGTCAGCTGCACGGTGGTATTGCACGCGTTCATGAACGTCAGTGATGCCAGGCCCACAGGGACCAGCGCAATCGCGTAGAGGACAAAACTTGGCATGAACGCGGCCACGCCCACCGTTACACCAAAGGCCAGTGCGCCGCCCACGATGTACAGCATGCGCATGGTTTTGCGCCGGGCGGCCAGCAACGCCGCGGCCAGCGTGCCGATGGCCATCACCGAGCCAAGGAGTCCGTACTCCCCCGGTCCCACCTGGAAAACAGTTGTGGCCATGAGCGCGTTGGTGATCTGAAAGTTCATTCCAAAAGTGGCCACCAGGAACACCAGCACCATGATCATCATCAGATCCGGACGATGCCTGATGTAGGCGAATCCCTCGCGAATTTGCCCCTTGGCCCGGGGTACCCGCACGGCCGGAATGAGCTCGTGGGTGCGCATGCGCCACAGCGAAATGATCACCGCGGCAAAGCTCGCCGCATTGATCAGGAAGGCTGGCCCAGTCCCCACCAGCGCAATCACCAGACCGGCGACGCCGGGGCCTGCCAAGCGAGCCAGGTTAAAGGAGGCGCTGTTCAGTGCCACGGCGTTGGGTATGTCCACTTGAGTGACCACTTCGGAGACAAACGCCTGCCGTGACGGGGCGTCGAAGGCGCTGGCCACGCCCAGCAGGGTTGCCAACACATAGACGTGCCACAGTTGCACGGCCCCCGTGACCACCAGCACTCCCAACAAAAGCGCACAGAGTCCCATGGCTGTCTGGGTGATGAGCAGCAGTTTCCGTTTATTGACCCGGTCTCCCAGAAGTCCCGCATAGGGTCCAAGGAAGACGATCGGCAAGAACTGCAGGCCCGTGGTGATGCCGGCGGCTGTGCCCGAATGATTGGTGAGCACGGTCAGCACCAGCCAGTCCTGGGCAACCCGCTGCATCCACGTGCCAATGTTGGACACCAAGGCGCCAGTCACCCAGAGCCGGTAGTTAAAGACCTTCAGTGCACGGAACATGGAACTCATTTATGCGCTCATCTCCTGCAAGATCAGTGCCGCCTCGTGCAGCGTGGTCCTCTGGTCGGGGGTGAGAGCGGCCACGCGTTGGGCCAGCCACGCCGTTCGCTTGGAGCGTGCCCGTAGCAACGCAGCAGCCCCCGCCTCGGTGATGTGAACCAGCACCTGACGCTTGTCCTGGGGATTCTCCTCACGGCTCACCATCCCGGACGCGGTCAGGGCATTCACAATCCGCGTCATGGAGGGCGCTTGTATTTGTTCCCGCGCGGCCAGATGGCCCACCGTGTGCGGCCCCTGCAGCACGGCCGCCAGAACCGAGTACTGCCCGGGGCTGATCTCCCTCGTGGCTGCCTCGACGCGCAGCCTGCGGGAGGTGTGCATGATCGCCACCCGCAGTTCGGCAGCCAGGGGCGCCACCCCGATGGGCTTGCGCGCCGGCGTCGTCCTACTTAGGGAAGTTTCAGTCATCACGTGTCAGCTACCTCAAAAAAAGTTCTGTACTCTCAGTTACCAACCCTAGATCGTTAGCATTGCTAAGTAAATGCCAGATTGCTCACTTGCTACAAACGTTGTTACCAAAACGTGACATGGTGGGGAGTTTGGGTTATTGTGAGATTTGTGCCCGCTGAATCATCCATGGTTCTTGGCGCAAATGGACGGATCGCCGAGCTCTGCCGCCGCCCATTTCCCTCCATACCCATGGCAGAGACGGGGGACCCAATCTTTGCGGGCCTTCCACCTGGAAGCCCTTGGGGTTAAGCCAACGCAGTTCTTGCCGGCAGTGCACTCTGCCCGTGATTCCTGTGTGGCCGGATTCTCTAGTCCGTTCCCGACAGCTCACCTCGCAGGCGTAGAGAGGCTACAACTATGTCTGCATCACAGCAGCGCGGCCGTCGTCGCGCCGATTCGGCCCGCCGACCGTCGCTTTTTGGCCAGGCGGGCGCCAAAGCCGGAACACACTCCGTCAGTAAGACCACCTCCCCCGTGACTGTCGCAGCCAGGTACCTGGCCGCCGTGGCAGTCGTGGGCGCACTGGTGGCAGCCGGATCCGTGGCCCAGTCCGGGGAGAACACTGTTGCCGGCCAGGGCAACACCAGCCTGGTTTCTGCCGTGGACAGTTCAATTCCGGCACCGGCCGTATCAGTGCCACTGGACGCCGCCATCAGCTTCCCCGGCCTCTCCGTCAGCTCCTCGCCGTCGGCCGCTGCAACACCTGTCGCCGTCAAGGCCGAGCAGGTCAAGACCGTAGCTCCGAGCAAGTCCGCTGCCCCGAAGGCCGTTGCCGTCGATGACCCCGCAGCAGCTCAGGCCTACGCCGCAACACAACTGGCCTCCTTTGGCTGGGGCGCGGACCAAATGAGCTGCCTCACCCAGCTCTGGCAGCGCGAATCCGAATGGCTCACCTCGGCAGAAAACGCCTCGAGCGGGGCCTTCGGCATTGCCCAGTCTCTGCCCGCTGAGAAGATGAACAGCGAAGGCAGCGACTGGAGCACCAACTACCAGACCCAGATTCGATGGGGCATGGGCTACATCGAAGAACGGTACGGTTCACCCTGTGGCGCCTGGGCCCACTCCGAATCCGTGGGCTGGTACTAAACAACTTTTCAGAGGAGGCACGGTGGCTGGTGACGTTTCGGGCCTGGCGGCACTGGCCCTGATGGCGATTCCGGCCGGCAACATTGCCCTCCGCGATGCCCGGACAGGCTCCGCCCGGGAGGTTGCGCTGCTGCCGTTCGCCCTCGGCCGCACGCAGGTTACCGCCGCCGCCTGGCGCTCCGTGATGGACGACGCCGGTGCCTCACCGCTCCCTGCCGGCGTGCCTATGCATCCGGTCACGTGGTTTGACGCCGTTCGGTGGTGCAACAGGGCGTCTGCCGTGGCCGGATATGCGCCGGTTTACAGCGTGTACGGCCGTGAGGTGAACTGGGATCTTGGCGCCGACGGCTACAGGCTGCCCACCGAGGCCGAATGGGAATGGGCGGCCAGGGCGGGGACACTCACCCCCACGTACGGTTCGCTGGCGAGCATTGCCTGGACGGCAACGGATGAGGTTCAGGGGCCGCAACCCGTTGCTGGGAAAGCCGCAAATGACTTTGGCTTGTTTGACATGATCGGCAACGTTTGGGAATGGTGCTGGAACTACGCTGACACGGCCCGCTACGGCGAATACAGGAGCCTGCGGGGTGCCGGCTGGGACGATCCCTCGTGGAGCGCCCGGGCATCTGTCCGTCGTGGCAGCGCACCGGATGCCGTCCTGGAGGATGTGGGCTTCAGGGTGGCCCGCGGTGCCGTTGGTGACGCCGGCGGCGCGGCAGCGCAGGGCTGGTCGGCAGCGGCCGACCAGCTCCGAGCCGCCATCAAGGGGCCGTTGCCCGTTGGCTGGACGCCATTGCGTTCGCTGTTGTAGGAGGCTCCTTGCGAAGAATGCCGCTGTTTGAAGAAAATGCCACGTTTTGCCCTATGCCGTTTCCGCCAAACGGCGGCATTTTTGGGAAGTGGGGCCGGGGTTGGGGACTATTCGGCTACGCCGTAGAGGCGGTCACCGGCGTCGCCCAGTCCGGGCACAATATAAGCGTTCTCATCCAAGCCTTCATCGATCGAGGCAAGGACCACATGCACGTTGTCGCGGTCGCCGTGGGCGGCCTCAAGCTTGGCCAGACCCTCCGGTGCGGCCAGCAGGCAGATACACGTGATGTCCGCGGCGCCGCGCTCAAACAGGAACCTGAAAGCCTCGATCAAGGTGCCGCCGGTGGCCAGCATGGGATCCAGAACGTACACCTGGCGGCCCGTGAGGTCCTCGGGAAGACGCTCGGCGTAGGTGACGGCCTCGAGGGTTTCCTCGTTGCGGGCCATACCCAAGAAGCCGACCTCGGCTGTCGGCAGCAGCCGAGTCATGCCCTCCAGCATGCCCAACCCGGCGCGCAGGATCGGCACCACCAGGGGTGTGGGCTTACTCAGTCCGGTACCCACGGTGGAGGTCACGGGTGTCTCAATATTGACCGGCTCGACGCGCACTTCGCGCGTCGCTTCATAGGCCAACAATGTGACAAGTTCTTCGGTCAACTGCCGAAAAATGGGGGACGGAGTGTTCTTGTCCCGAAGAACGGTCAACTTGTGGGCAATTAGCGGATGATCCGCAACCAGTACGCGCATGAATAAAAGCTACCATTGAGCCGTGCCCAACACCGAGAAATCTGACCCAATCGAGACCACCACCACGGCTTTACACGCCCAGTGGATGGGCATTGCGCTCACCGAGGCACGACGGGCCTTGACCACAGGGGATGTCCCCATTGGCGCCGTCGTCCTAGGGCCCGACGGCGAAATCGTGGGTTTGGGGCGCAACGAACGTGAGGCGCACGGGGACCCTACGGCGCATGCCGAGGTGGTGGCGATCCGTGAAGCGGCGGCGAAATTGGGTTCCTGGCGGTTGTCGGATTGCACGCTGGTGGTCACCTTGGAGCCGTGCACCATGTGTGCCGGGGCCATTGTGTTGGCCAGGGTCCCGCGCGTGGTCTTCGGGGCGTGGGATGAAAAGGCCGGGGCCGCGGGATCCGTTTTTGATGTTCTGCGCGAACGCCGGCTCAACCACTGGGTTGAGGTGTTTCCAGGTGTGCGCGAGGACGAGTGCGCCACGCTGTTGAGGGACTTTTTTAGCGGACACCGCTGACCGGCGGCCCGTTAGGGCGCAATCTGGAGCGGCCGTGACGGCAACAGGCAGGATACGAGTTGGACGTCCGTGTCCCCCACGGCGCCCACGCGGTTGTTCCGTCCGGTGTCATCGCACCAGTCCAGGTTGTACGGGTAGGCGGACACCATGCCTTGGCCGCTTGCAACGGTAGCCGGGAGGTCAACGACAGCACTGAAACCGCCGGCGTCGTTCATGGGCGCCAGCACCTCCACGACCTTGGCGCCGGAACCGTCATGGACCTCCAGCTGGATCTGGGCGTTCTCGCCGTACCGCGGGTTGCAGCTGGCATCGTCGGCCCTGATGGTGACGCTGCCGCCGGGCTTGGCCGTTTCGGGGCTCAGTGTGTACGGCGGCGGCAGGCACGGCTGTGACACCGCCACCGGCGGCGGTGTACAGGCGGCCACGGCCGGGCCGGCCATCCCGATCGAGGCAAGCGTCACCACTGCCCGCAGCCACACCGGCCTGACCACTGTTCAGCCCGCCGCGTTGAGGTCGTCAATCCGCTTCTGCCGGCTCGCGGGCGAATCCAGACTGAAGGTGCGGAAGTCGCCTAGGTCCTCGCGAATGAACGCCTCAACCTCCCGAATTCTTTGCCTCACGGCACTGCTCGGAGCGTGAAAGAGCCGGTGGGCAATGCGCTGCTCGCCGGGATCGTACTGCCACAGGCCAATGATGCGGCTACGGTCCACGATGGGGTGGTCCGGCAAGTCCGCCTGGAGCGACAGTTTTGCATCGAGGAACTCCAGATCTGCGTCTTCGTCCGCAACGTGCTCGGCGGCGTTGCGGCGCAGCAGGAACAGCGAATCACTGCTGGCAAGAAGCTGGATTTGCTCCTCCTTGGGCGCTTGAAAGTCAGCTGCATGCTCGGCATCGGCCGGCAGCATCCACAGCCCGTGCGCCTCCACTGCCTGGGCGGCTGCGAGCGCGGCCTTAGTTTGCGCGACGGTAAATGCGGTGAACCATTGGGTTTGTTTGAGCGTGGTTCCCCCTGTCCAGGCAAGGTAGTTTTCCATCAACGTGGCGCGGGCCTGTTCGGGTGATTCTGCCGCAGCGGGAAGACCCCAGACGGTGTAGGCGTAGCGTTGCTGGTCGAGCCGGCCGTTGACGGGGACCCTGCGGATGCGGCCGTCGGCCTGCAACAGGCCCAAGACTGTGGGCAGCGTGGTGGAGGCACCCTTCTTCTTGCCTTCTTCCCCCAGGCTGCGCACGGCATCGCCCAGCAAGTCCTTGAGTTGCTGGGGATCCAGCGGCCCCTCACCCTGGGCTGCGGCATCCTGCAGGACCTGCAGGGTTTGCGCTTCAAGGGCGTGGACTTCCTCGCGGGCCACACCCAGCCTGTCCAAGACCTTCAGGGTGGACTCGGCAGCTGGTTTTCCGAGCGTCAGCGCCCACGCAAAGTCTGCTGCGCCCAGCACATAGGTGCAGCCGCGCGCCGTCGGAAGTTCATGGATGCGCAAGGCCACCACATCGGCGTCGGCCTCTTCCCGGCGAATGCCCGCGCGGGAGAAAAGTGCCTGGTAGGGATTGGCGCCGCCGATGGACCGCGCCCACCCGGCCCTGCTCAACACCTCTGCGGCGCTGCTGTGCGCCAACGATCCATCGAGACCTTGTTTGTGCCAGCTCCAGGCACGTCGCATCGCGCTGTCCATAGGGCTATCTTGCACCATCTGCGGGCACCGGTGGGGTTCATTTTTGTTGTGGGGCTTTGAACCGGTATTGTTGACGCGTTGGTGACGTGTCCGAGCGGCCGAAGGTGCAACACTCGAAATGTTGTTTAGGTGAGAGCCTAACGTGGGTTCAAATCCCACCGTCACCGCCAATGCGCAAGGCCCCTGCTTCCCTTTGTTTACAAGGAAAGTGGGGGTTTTGCTTTGCCCGAAATTGGGTCAATTGGCAAAGAATTGGCAAAGCTTTCATATGGCACCCTCCCACAGCTGCCGGCGGTTCCCTCGGTAGACAGACTTCCTGAGGACACCGTGCGCCCTGCCAAGGGCCTGCCACGAGACAACTGACGTTGCTCGGGCACTCCCTGAGGAATCCGTTCAAGCGCCAGCTAAACCCGCGCGGTCACCTACTCCGGACGGCGCCTACGGGCCCTTTGCACGAGCCCCTATTTGCAGGCTACTCACGTACGCGGTGGCCGGGAAGAGTCAGCGCAGGCCCATCGCGTTCCGGACCTCGTCCAGGATGTGGTGGACGGCGGCCTCCGCCATCACAGCGTCACCGCGGGCCACCGCCGCCGCAACATCCTCGTGGGCCTGTAAGGCTTCGTTCCGCGGCTTGAAGGGCATCAGGCCCTGCCTGGTCCTGCTGGTGAGCACCTCGGCCACCATGCCTTCGAGCGCCGTGAACATCTCATTGCCGCAGCTTTGGAGCAGCAGGCAGTGGAACTCGATGTCCACCGCCAGGAACGCCTCGAGTTCGCCGGCTTCGCCCAGCCGCCTCAGCTCTGCAGCCAGGAAGACCAGCCTGGCCCGTTCCGCGGCGCTCGCCCGGCGGGCAGCGCCGGCAGCAGCAATGGGCTCGACGGCGATGCGCAGCTCCGTGAGGCTGCTGTACTGAATATCGCGCTGGACAGAGCCCAGGCGCCAGCGCACCAGCTTGGGATCAAAGACATTCCATAGCCTGCGCTCCTGGACCACGATGCCCACCCGCCGGCGCGAATACACCAGGTTCATGGACTCCAGGACCTTCATGGTGTCCCGCGAAACGGTGCGGGAAACGCCGTACTCCTGTTGGAGACCTTCAAGGGTCAGCCGGCTGCCCGGAGGAAGGTTCCCTGCCGCGATGGCGGAGCCAACCGCCTCGAGAACGCGTTCGTGCATGGCGGGGGAAGCCCCGCCGTCGTGCGCGTCATCCGCGTCCGGTACTGTCGCCGTCGACATCTTTCCTGCTTTCCTCTGCGCTTGTGCGCCCTTCAATCGTACCGACAAATTTGCAAAGGTATGACTTGTGACACTAAAAGATAGTACCTATCACCTGAAATGGTGATACCTTATCTTCCAGCGCACTTCATTGTGAGATGCGCAACGAAATCTCTTCATTTGGCCAACAGCGTCTTCTTCGGAGTTAAAATATGCACTATCCAGCCACACACCTGGTGGTGATGGGCGTTGCCGGTTCCGGCAAGTCCACCATCGCGGCAGCTCTTTCCCAGCAGCTTGGTTGGGCCTGTGCCGAAGCGGACGAGTTCCACCCGCAGTCCAACATCGACAAGATGACCCGGGGCATTCCCCTGCAGGACGAGGACCGCTGGCCCTGGCTGCGGGAAATCCAGGGCTGGATGACCGCCCGTGCCGCTGCCGGGAAGAGCACCGTGCTCACCTGCTCCGCGCTCAAGCTGAGCTACCGTCAGCTGCTCTCCGAAGCCAAGGGCCGGGTCCTGTTCATCCACCTCGACGGCGGCGCCGACCTGATTGGCCAGCGCATGCAGGGCCGCGAAGGCCACTTTATGCCGCCTACGCTCCTGCCCAGCCAGCTTGCCACCCTGGAACCGCTGACCGGCAACGAACTTGCCGCCGGCAGCCTGCGCCTGGATATCTCCAGGTCCCCGGAGAAGATCGTCACCGCCGTGCTGGCTGGCCTCACGCTTCCCGTCTAGGCGGAGCTCAGCGACTGCCGAGCTCGGCCACCGAGCCGGCCCAATTTTTCCCCAATCCCCAAGTAGTTCTGTTCAAAGGAGAACCATGGTCATCGAAGGATGGACCCAAACGCTGGGCGCAGGACCTCTGCTGCTCATCGCCGCGGCATCGATCGTCGTGCTGCTGTTCCTGATCATCAAGCTGCGGATGCACGCACTCGTCGCCCTGATCGTAATCAGCCTCGCCACCGCATTCGCCACCGGAATCCCCGCCAACCAGGTGGTTCCTGTGCTGATCAACGGGTTCGGCACAACCCTGGGCACCGTGGCGCTCCTCGTGGGCCTGGGCGCCATGCTCGGCCGCATCGTTGAGACCAGCGGCGGCGCCAAGGTGCTGGCCGACTACCTGATCGGCGTGTTCGGCGAAAAGCGGGCCCCGTTCGCCCTGGGCCTCGCCTCCCTGATCTTCGGGTTTCCCATCTTCTTCGACGCCGGCCTGGTGGTTATGCTGCCCGTCGTGTTCGCCGTGGCCCACCGCTTGGGCGGGGGAGTGCTGCGCTACGGCCTCCCCGCCGCCGGCGCCTTCTCCGTGATGCACATCTTCCTGCCACCGCACCCGGGCCCGGTCTCCGCCGCTGCCTTCTTTGATGCCAACATCGGCCTGGTCCTGATCGCCGGCCTCCTCACCGCCATACCTACCTGGTACGTCACCTCTTACCTGTTCGGCCTGTGGGTCGGCAAGAAGCTGGTCCTCCCGGTCCCGGCCATCCTGGGCCAAGCCAGCGCCGAAGCCGAGGCCCACCCGCCACGCTTCCGCACCATTATCGGCCTGCTACTCCTGCCCCTTGTCCTGATCTTCATCAACACCGGCCTGAACACCCTTGCGTCCTCCGGCGTGCTGTCCGAAGAGGTCAAAAACGAGCAGTGGTTCCAGGTCCTGCGCACCATCGGTGAAACCCCGGTCGCCCTGCTGATCGCCGTCCTGGTGGCCGTTTATGTCCTGGGCACCCGCCGCGGCAAGGACGCCGGCGCCATAGAGAAACTGCTCGAATCCTCGCTGGGCCCGGTCTGTTCGGTCATCCTGATCACCGGTGCCGGCGGCATGTTCGGCGGAGTGCTCCGCGCCTCTGGCATCGGCGCGGCACTGGCCGATGTCCTGGGTAACCTGGGCATTCCACTGATCCTGGCAGGCTTCCTGATTTCCGCCATCCTGCGTATCGCCCAGGGTTCCGCCACCGTGGCCCTGACCACCACCGCCGGCCTCATAGCCCCAGCCGTGGCCACCGCCGGCCTGGCTGGCATGCAGGTTGCCGCCCTGGTTATCGCCGTGGCAGCCGGATCCGTGGTGGTCTCCCACGTCAACGACTCCGGCTTCTGGCTGGTGGGCCGCTTCTTCGGCATGGACGTCAAGACCACCCTGAAGACCTGGACCGTCATGGAAACCCTGATCGGCGTCATGGGCTTCGCCATCGCCGCGGTCATATTCCTGCTGGCCGGTGTGGCGGGTTAGCGCTGCACCTGCCAGCCACGGCTGACTGAAGTACGACGGCGGGGCGTCCAGAGAAATTCCGGGCGCCCCGCCGTCGTCGTACTACTGGGGCGCCAGGCTGTGGCGACTCCGTTGGCCAGCTCCAGGACACCCTTGATCGAGATGGGAAAGACCAGCCATTTCGAGGGCCTGATCTGCTGTGAGCGGCTCGTCGTCGGACCTGCCCTCAGCCGTGGCATGATCCGCGTAAAACATGAGTCCGCCCTGATTGGTCCAGTGAGAAGTAATCAACCATGTGTCGCCTCGTTGCGATCGCCCCATCTATTCCCCGGAGTACTCAGGGTCAAGGGGCAATTGTTCAATATCCCATTCTGTCATCGAGAGACGCTAGCCGGCAGGCGGGTTGACCTGTTCCCGGTACCGGTTCTCAAGCTGCGCGACGCCCATGGCTAGAGGTCCTTTCGATTCCCCCGAAAAATGAAGATGCCTCAACCAAACGGTGGGGGCATCTTCGCTTTGCCGGAGAAGGTGTTAAGGCGCTCCAGAGAGAAGCGATTCAAACCAGTTCTTGAGCTCATCAGCCCCGATAATGGGCCGGGATGTTGGGTATCGTGCCACGAGCTTACCGGCCCTGATGTGGGCCCGGATGACGTCCGCGCTCACTCCGTACGTTGCGGCAGCATCCTGGACCGTGTAGGCGAGCTTTTCAGTCATTCTGTTGCTTCCCTTGATCTAGCACTAAATCCGAATTTTCTTCAACATTTGAGCAACCCGATTCCGCCGCTCACGGCTCCAAGGTTCGACAGGCCCAGAGATCATTGAAGCGCGTATCTCGCTGATCTGAGAGGGACTGAAAAGGTATCGCCCACCATCCCTGAGATGCGGCCACAACCTACTGTTAGCCCGACGCCGGACTGTATCCTCTGAACAGTGAACCATCGACGCGACTTCCGCGAGGGTGTGAAGGGGGAAATCGTCCATGGACGCACCCTGATTTCCATGGTTTAGCGTGATGATAATTCCCCTAGATTCAAGCGAAGTGGCGCATTCAACGGGATAATATGAGACTTCAAATCCCACCGTCACCCCCAATGCGCAAGGCCCCTGCTTCACTTTGTTTATAAGGAAAGCGGGGGCCTTTACTTTGCCCCGATCAAGCCGCACAGCCACCGAGTGCGATCAGGCTGTCAATGGCCCCGATCTGCCTCTGCACCGATCCCAGCTGGTCCTGCAGGCCCTTGACCAAGTCCTTTTGAGACTTGACCGAGTCCCTGTTGGATTTCTTCTGGGCCTCCAGGTCACGAAGAACTGCCTGCGCGGTGGTAATCTGCCCGTCCAGCGACGTGAGCTGCCCCTGCAGCGCCGCCAGCGCGGCGTCTGCAGCGGTGATCTCACCGCTGAGGGAATTCAGCTGTACCAGCAACGGCGCGACCTGTCCCTGCAGCGCCAAAACATCGGCCTCCTTCGCGGTGATCTGCGCATTGATCCCCGAAAGAATTGCGAGCAGTTGATTCACTGCGATATTCAGGGCGGCAATGTCGCCCTGCTTGATGGCCACGGACGCGTTTGCATTGTCCACCGCTTCCTGAAGCGCCGGCAATTCGCCATTGAGTGTGTCAAGTTCGGCACGCTTGGCGGCCACGGCCCCCTCGGCCGCCACCGCAGCGTTCTGGGCGTCGACCAACTGGCCCTGCAGACTCCCCAGCACGGACTTTTGGGCATCAATTGCGGCGTGGGCTGCTGCCAGGCCCTCGGTCAATGACGGCAGCGTGGCCTCAAGTGCGGCAACCGTTTGTTCCTGCACGACAACAGCGGCCTTGGCGGCATCCTCAGCTTCCTGGAGTGCCGGCAGCTGACCCTGCAGGTTGCTCAGCTCCCGTGCCTTGTCGGTCGCGGACGCGTTTGCGACGGTTACGGCAGCCTGAAGGACCGGGAGCTGCCCCTGCAGCGTTGCGATGTCTCCCTGATTGACGGTGACCGCAGCGTTCGCCGCGTCCAAGGCGGCCTGCAGCGGAGCGGCCTGCTGCTGCAGTGCGCTGCTGTTCTGCTGTTCGACCTGCAGCTGGGAGTTCAGCGCGGCGACGGCGGACTGCAGTGCTGTCAGGTCGCCCTGGTAGGCGGCGATTTCGCCTTCCTTGGCTGTGATCTGGGTTTTGACGGAATCAAGTGAGACCTGCTTTAGGTCACGCTCGGCAATGAGTTCCTGCTTTTTCCTGCTGTTGCTGGTGGGCGGAAACTCGGTGGCAATCCTGTGCTCAAGCGCGGCGATCTCGGCGGAAAGCGTGGCCGCGTTGGACTTCAATGTGGCCAGGGCACCCTGCGCCGTCGCAAGCTGCGCCTGCTTTGCAGCAACGCTCACGTTGCCCGCATTGATCTGCCCCTGCAACGTGGCAATGCTCGCGTTGGCGGCGGTGATCATCGCCGTGTTCTCGGAAACGGCGGCAACTGCCTCATCCGCCGCCGTCCTCAAACCAGCCAGCGCGCCCTGCCCCTGGGTAATCTCTGTGTTCTTAGCAGTAACGGCTTCCGCCGCGGCGGTAGCGGCGGCCTGGAGGTTTGTCAGTTCGCCCTGTGCCTGTGTGATCTCGCTGTTCTTGACCGCGACTACTTCCGTTGCGCTGGTGGCGGCAGTCTGGAGAGCTACCAGAGCTGCTGTCGCCTCGCTCACCTTAACAATCTGGGCGTCGAGTTCGGTCTGGGCTGCGGTGCCGAGGCCTTCCAAACGTTTGAGCTCGGCTGCGGCGTCCGTGACAGCCTGGGTCGCGGTTGCGACGGCGGCATCAGCGGCATCGGCGATTCGATCCAGCTCGACCAATGCGGTCTGGGCGTCGACGATCTGCGTGTTCTTGGCAGCGAGCTTGGCGGCAGCACCGCTGGCGGAGTCTTGCAGCGTTGCGAGTTCGCCTTGCGCAGCACTAACTTCGGCCGTCTTGGCCGCCACCTGGTCGGCGGCCGCCTGGGCTTGGGCGTTCAGCTGCTCCACAGCGGCTTGGCTGGCCTCAAGCTGTGACTTCAGGGGCGTGAGCTGGCCCTGCACCGTGTCCTTCTCCGAATTCAAGTTCGTGATGGCTGTTTCTGCTGCAGCAATGGCCTGTTGGGTGGTTGCCTGCTCCGCCTGAAGCGCGGCCAGATCAACATTTGCGGCCGCCAGCTCGGTGTCCAGCTGCACTCCCTGCGCTTCAAGGTTGGCGATCGCCTGATTCCCGGCCACAACCTGTGCGGCGAGACCATCGGCGCTGCTTTGAAGCTGAGCGCGCTGGGCCTGCAATTGTGTGATGATGGCGGCGTTCTTCTTTGCGGCGGCCTTCAGCAAGTTTTCCTGGACCACTCCGCGGTGGGCCAACTGGTTGGTGACTCCGTTGCAGATGCCCCCTGATGGGCTGGAAGCGGCCGTTGCAGGAGGCGCAAACACCAACATACTGGTGACAACACCAGTCATGATGGCAGCGCTGGCCAGTCTGCGCGAGGAAAAGGACGCAGTTCTTGTCGTGTTCATGGAAACCCCCAGGGCTCGTGGTGATGCAGGAGTACATCGCTGCACTCAGCCGGCGGCCAGTGCACAAGGATCAGGCTATGTAGCCGCCGCAGGGAATACGCGAGTGGCGACTACTTGCTTTTTTCACGGAGTACTTGTTTGTGCCAATAGGCGCCGCCGCTACCTGCCGCGGAGACGCAGGGCACATCGAGAACACGCCCCGGAACAGTTCAGTAAGAGCCACTGCGGACCGGGCACCCATCAGGACCGTTGACTGGGTGCTTTCCAGGCATGGCAGGTCACCAAAATTTCAGCCCAACCTGTCAACGAAACCTTAGTCAGACCCAATACTTGTGAGAAGGTGCCAATGGGCGTGAAGTAGCGTGACCATATGGACCGTTTCTGACCGGAACATCAGCGGTTTTCGCGATTTTCCGAGTAGCAGCAAGAGGGTGCGATAGGGGTTCAAATCCCGCCGTCACCGCCAATCAGCAAGACCCCTGTTTCCCTTTGTTTGTAAGGAAAGTGAGGGTTTTGTTTTGCCTAGGGAAAGGCCAGGGGTGTCGCTGTCTAGGATTCGCCCTTCTTCGCCGGTGCGGCAACGGCCTATTTCAGGAGCCAAACTCCGCCCTTCAACACGGTCATGGCTTCAGGCCATGTGGGCCGCGTTCGCCGTTCCTTAGCCTCACTTCCAGCCCGATCCACGCCAAGACAGAACCCCTAGTGGTACCATATTCAGTACAACTTGGAGGAAGCAATGGCGATAACAGCAAGTGATGCCCGACGCGACCTTTTTGGCCTCATCGAGCGCGTCAATCTCGATCACACTGAAGTCGAGATCATGTCAAAGCGCGGATCTGCTGTCCTGATGTCGAAGGATGAGTACGACTCACTGGTGGAAACGAGCTACCTGCTGCGCTCACCGAAGAACGCGCAACGCCTGCTTTCAGCGCTGGAGTCGGCCCGTGAAGGCAACATCGTCGAGCACGGGCTTATGGAACCTTGAGCGGACGCATTCTCGCCTGGACAGCCGAAGGGTGGGAAGACTATCTGTTCTGGCAAACTCAGGACAGGAAAACCCTCAAGCGCATCAACACCCTCATTGAGGACGTCCTCCGAGATGATCCTTTCGATGGAATCGGAAAGCCGGAGCCATTGAAACATGCTCTGGCTGGCGCCTGGTCCCGACGCATCGACGAGGCCAACAGGCTTGTTTACATTGCAGATGATCACCACGTGACAATCCTGCAAGCCCGCTACCACTACTGACGTGGCCCTTAACTGCGCAAGGCAATGGCGGCACTGAAGCTGTGATTGTCGAATCATGCATAATCTGTGCGATTCTCAAGGAATCCCTGCGTGATGCCCAATTTTGATGGCGCCGGCGAAGCAGACGAAAACTCAGGAAATCGCAGTGGACCTCACCGGGCATGATAGGCGCCAGCCTCAGCCGTGCGGCCGCATGAGCGGCGGGTTGAGGACGGCACGCGTGGGCCGACCCGAAGCCGGAAGGGCGGCCGGTGCTAGCCGGAACAGCGATGCGGGGCGCCCGGCGTCGCCCGTCAACACCCGTCCCGTGTCTTCCAGGAAGCCGGGCGTACCGGTGGCCTTGCGGTGGAAATTCCGGGGATCCAGACGGGTGCCCCAGACGGCTTCATACACGGCGCGGAGCTGGGCGATGGTGAATTCCTCACCGCAAAACGCCGCCCCCAGCGGCGAGTACTCGAGCTTCGACTTTGCCCGCTCTACGGCGTCGTCGAGAATCTGCCGGTGGTCGAAGGCGAGCAACACACTTTCGTCCAAAACCTGGCCGACCGGATACCAGGCAGCATGCGCGGCGTCGCTCCCGGCAGACAGGACGGGAAAGTTCGGCGCCAGCAGCAGATGCGCCACCGTGAGCACATCCCCACGAGGGTCGCGCCCCGGCGGCCCGTAGCTCCCCAACTGCTCCATATGCCCAGGGACCTGCTGGACGCCAGTCTCCTCCACCAACTCGCGCCGCGCCGCCGTCACCAGGTCCTCGCCAGCCAGCACAAACCCGCCCGGTAGTGCCAGTTGGCCCTGGAAAGGCTCAACGAGGCGCGTAATAAGCAGCACGTGCAGGGCGCCGGCGAGGATGGTGAGTGCGACGACGTCAACGGTCACCGGAAAGCGAGCAGGCGCCGGGTAGGAATCAGGCATGAACCTATCGTAGATACTTATCGTCATATTGACAATAAATAAACTCTGGTCCTATAGTTTAATTATCGTCAAAGTGACGTGAAATGTTTGAGATTGAGGAGCACCCCATGGCCAGCATCAAGCGCTACCCCTGGATCAGCCACTTCCTGGGTAGCCCCACCGGATACGTGGTCCACCTACAAAAGGGCTCAGTCAAGCACCAGGGCGTGGGCCAGGCATTCTGGTTCCGGCCGGCAAATTCCGTGCTGAGCGAGGTTCCCGTTGACGATCAGGAATTGCCCACCCTCTTCCACGCCATCACCCGCGACCACCAGGACGTCAGCGTCCAGGCCAACGTGACCTACCGCTTCATCGACCCCGTCTCCGTCTCCAGCCGTCTCGACTTCGGCCTCCAAGGCGCAGGCTCACCGCCCGCCGCCGGCAAGGAGCAGGTGGCCACCATCATTGGCCAGCTCTGCCAAAGCCACGCGATCGACCAAATCGCCGCAACCACATTGGCGCAGGCACTGGAACACGGCGTCAGCCAGCTCCGCAACGTCCTCACCGAAGCCCTCCGCACGGACAGCAGGCTCCTGTCCACCGGCATCGAGATTCTCGGCGTGCAGGTTCTGGCAGTCCGCCCGGACTCCGATGTGGAACGCGCCCTGCAGACCCCGGTCCGGGAACAGCTCCAGGCCGAAGCCGACCGGGCAGTATACGAACGCCGGGCAGTCGCCGTCGAACGCGAACGGACCATCTCCGAAAATGAAATGGCCAGCCAGATCGAACTGGCCACCCGGCGCGAAAACCTGGTCACCCAGGAAGGCACCAACTCACGCCGCGAAGCCGAGGAGCGCGCCGCCGCCGGACTCATCCAGGCCCATGCTGCGGCAGAACGCCAGGGAATCAGTGCCACCGCGGAGGCCAACCAAGTTCGCATCGTCGGTGCAGCCGCCGCAGCCACAGAAGCCGCCACCATGGAGGTCTACCAGGGCATGGACCAAGCCACCTTGCTGGCCCTCGCCTTCCGCGAGGCAGCCGGATCACTGCCCAACATCGGCAACCTCACCATCACACCGGACCTCCTGAGCGGTGCACTGGCCGGGCTGTTCAAGGAAGCTCCGGCAGCTCAGCCACAGCCAGCCACTGTGGCAGCCCGCAACGAAAGGTAGCTCCCGTCATGCCCACCCGCCGCCTTGTCATTGTCTACCGGCGCACCGAGTTACAGGAGCTACTGGACCGGCACGCCACCCGCGGTCAGGCCGAGTTCTTCCTGCGTACCCGCGGCCGCACCATCAACGACGTCCAGGAGCGCCATGAGCATCTCATGGCCGCCTTAGCCACTGTCCGCGCGGCCATTCCTGCCGAGTGGCGCCGTGCCGAGGTGGAACGTGCAGACCTCAGCAGGTTCATGCTCACCTCCGAGGACGTCATAGCCGTGGTGGGCCAAGACGGGCTCGTGGCCAATGTGGCCAAGTACCTCAACGGCCAGCCCGTGATGGGGATCGACCCCGAACCCGGCGTAAATCCGGGCGTCCTGGTCCGGCACTCTCCGGCAGCTGCCGCCCGGTTGCTGCAGGTCCTGAACCAGACAGGGGGCTTGGAACAGTTGCGCTGCGAGGAACTCGCCACCGTGACGGCCCGGCTCGACGACGGCCAGGAACTCTCCGGGCTCAATGAGGTCTTCATTGGGCATGCCTCACACCAGTCGGCCCGCTATCAACTCACGACGGCGGACGGCCGGACCGAGCGCCATTCCTCCTCCGGGCTGATCGTGTCCACGGGCACTGGCGCCACTGGCTGGTGCGCATCCATCGCGCTGGAACGTGGCGGGCGCGCCCTGCCGGCCCCCACATCACCCCAGCTCGCATGGTTTGTTCGCGAGGCCTGGCCCTCCCCCATCACCGGCACCTCCCTGACCGAGGGCGTGCTTGAACCCGGCGAATCCCTGCGCATCACGGTGGCTTCCGACCAGCTGGTGGTGTTTGGTGATGGCATGGAGGATGACCGCCTGACTGCCTCCTGGGGTCAGGAAATCAGCGTCCACGTGGGCGATCGACCGCTCCGCATCCTGTAAGTTCTTGTTGAAAATGCTGACTTCGCTAAAAATGCCACCGTTTGACGGAAATGCCATAGTACAAACGGTGGCATTTCCGTCAAACGGTGGCATTTTCCCCAGTGGCCGCAGCGGAGGAGATTTCGGGCCGCCACTGGACCAGAAGACACAGAGAACACTCGGGCACTACTCAGTTAACGTCGGGGTGGATGCCAGAGAATAGGTACATGGCTCTTCCAACTCCAGCATCAGCAACTCCTAAACTCAGCCGGGCAGACGGCGAACCCATCCGCGCGCTGGTGGTGGATGACGAACCAGAGCTGGCCGATTTGATGCGCCGGGGCCTGGAAGTATCCGGCTGGGAAGTGGCCGTGGCCCACGACGGCTTCGAAGCCGTCAAGACTGCCCGCGAGTTTATGCCCGACGTACTAGTCCTGGATGTCATGATGCCCGGCATGGACGGGGTGGAACTGCTCCAGCGGATCCGCAACATTTACCCCGAGGTGCCGGCCCTGTTCCTGACGGCGAAGGACGCCGTGGCGGATAAAATCACGGGCCTCCAAGCCGGCGGCGACGACTACGTCAGCAAGCCGTTCAGCATGAAGGAAGTCCTCCTGCGCCTGCACCGGATCGTCCAGCGTTCAGGGATCACAGCCCCCCAGTTCGCGCTGCTGAGCGTGGGAGATCTGACCCTGAACAAGGACACCAAAGTGGTGCAACGCGCAGGCGTGGACATTACCCTGACCACCACAGAGTTTGAGCTGTTGAAGTACCTCATGGAGAACCCCCGCCACGTGTTGAGCAAGTCACGCATTCTGGACCGGGTGTGGAACTATGACTTCGGCGGCCAAAGCAACATTGTTGAGCTCTACATCTCCTACCTGCGCAAAAAGGTCGACGCCGATCAGCAACCCATGATCCACACCGTGAGAGGCTCCGGCTACGTGATCAAGCCATGCCTTTAAACAGCGCCACTCTCACCAAGGCCAGGCAACTCCTCCACCCGGGCACCTGGCCACTAAGTACGCGCCTGGTGGCCATCATGTTGGCCCTGCTGACGGTCATTTGCGCGCTGGTGGGCATGGTCAGCTACACGACCCTGAGCGTCACGGTGAACTACCAGCTCGACTCCTCCCTGCAGCAGGCAGCCGGGCGCACCACAGCCTTCTACACGGGCTCCAGCCAATCCGCCACCGGCGCGCTGGCGGACCCGCTCAACGCCCGTGCCACCAGCGTCGGCCAGCTCAGCGCCGTCTTGAGTGACGACGTCGTCCGCTACGCAGGCATCCTCTCCAACTCCGGCACACCGCAAAAACTGACAAGCGCCGACGCCAACATCCTTGCCGGGCTGTCCACCAACGGTGAACTCAGCAGCAAGACGCTCTCCATTGGCGAATACCGGCTGCAGGCACATGCGGCGAACGGCGACACCCTCATCACCGGCCTGCCCCTGGCCGCCACCAAACAAACCCTGTCCACGCTGGTGTTGTCCATCGTGCTGGTATCGCTGGCCGGGCTCATGGTGCTGGGGTGGGCCGGCACGGTCATCATACGGCGCAATATGCGGCCGTTGGCGCAGCTCTCAGAAACCGCCACCAACGTTGCCACATTGAGGCTCGACGCCGGTGAGGTGGCCTTGAGCGCGCGGGTCCCGGACAGTGCAGCGCGCCCAGGCACCGAGGTGGGCAATGTGGGGAACGCCTTCAACGCCATGCTGGACAACGTTTCCCGCGCCCTGGAAGCCAGGCAGCACAGCGAAACTAAGCTTCGCCGTTTCGTGGCCGACGCCAGCCACGAACTCCGCACACCGCTGACAGCCATTCGCGGTTACGCCGAGCTGCTATCCATGACCGAACAGCTGAGCACAGACGGGCAAACCTCACTGAGCCGGGTGCAGGATCAATCGGTGCGCATGAGCCGGCTGGTGGAGGACCTGCTCACGCTGGCACGCCTGGATGAGGGCCGGCAGGGCACCACGGCCGGAGCGAAGGTTGGCACACCGGCCGCCCCCGTGGATATGACTCCGTTGGTCATGGAGGCCGTGAGTGATATTCAAGTGGTCAGCGACGACCATCAGTGGACTTTCACGGTGCCCGACGAGCCGGTGGATGTTTTGTGTGACGATGCTGCGCTGCGCCAGGTCCTGCTGAACCTGCTGGCCAACGCCGCCAAACACACCCCCGCCGGGACGGCTGTGCACACCTCCTTGTCGCACGCCGCTGACGGCAGCTGCGTGCTGACGGTCAGCGACAACGGCCCAGGGATCGACCCGGCATTCGAGGAAATAATCTTTGACAGGTTTTCCCGCGCTGACCAGGCCCGCACGGCCGCCGCCGGCAGCACCGGCTTGGGGCTGAGCATTGTCCAAGGGTTGGTTCGTTCGCACGGGGGTGCGGTAAGTGTGGCCAGCACGCCCGGCCACACCACTTTCATCGTGCGCCTGCCCGGCGTGGCTCACCTCGGGACATCTGGGGAAACTCATGGTTCACGGGACGGCCGTTCCTCGATAGGATAGGACGGTTATCCGAGTCGAAGGGAGCAGTGTGCGCAACGCCCCCTTCAGGTTGCTCCGAACAGTGTTCGTCGGCGCCACAGTTCTTGGCTTGGCAGCAGGGGCACACCTTGTGGCTGGTGGATCCTTACCCGCACCAGCCATCATGGCAGCCCTCCTGGCACTGCACGTGCTCTGCTCAACGGTTGCCACCCATTTCCGGCTGGCACTGCCAGCCATGATGATCCTGCTCGGCAGCAGCCAAGTGGTATTGCACCAGGTGTTTGAAAAACTCTCCTCCAGCGCCACGGCGGGCCCCGGCTCGGCGGGCCCGCATCAGCACACCATGTCCGCCGAGGAGAACGCCGCCGCCCTGCTGGTCTCCGCGCAGGCGGTGGCAACTCCGGGCATGGACCACATGAACCACGCCGGGGCAGTGTCGGGCTGGATGTGGGCGGCCCACATCATAGCCACAGTGGCCGCAGCCGCCCTGCTGGCCTACGGCGAAAACGCGCTCTGGTCCCTCGCGCACTGGCTCCGACCGCTCCACAAGTCCCCCGCAGCGGTCCTTGCCCTGCCAGCCCAAGCTGCGCGCCCCGGCGTCATTCCACGCCCCCTCCCCCGCCGCCCGTGGCGGAATCTGCGCCCCGACACGCGGCGCGGCCCGCCCGCATAGGCAGCAACCTTCTCCTAGCACCCTCCGAACATCTCGCAGGGTGTCATCCCCCTGTAATGCTGCGCTGTTGCGCGTTCGAAAGGTTTCCCCTCATGCGTTTTTCCCGTACCCTCAAGACCACCCTCGCCCTGGGCGCCACCACGTCCCTGATGATGTTGGGGCTGGGCAGCGCGTCCGCCCACGTCAGCGCCACCCCCACCGAGACAGCCGCCGGAGCATACTCGCTGGTGACGTTCTCGGTGGGCCACGGCTGCGACGGCTCACCCACCAAGGCCGTCACCATCACCTTGCCCGATGAGCTCAACGACGCCACCCCCACGGTCAACCCGAACTGGACCATCACCACGTCCACGCTGAAGCTGGAAACCCCGCGAACGTTGGCCAACGGCAGCAAGATCAGTGAGCGCACCAAATCCATCACTTACACGGCCAAGACACCGCTTGCGGACCACCAGCGCGACACTTTCACGCTGTCCGTGCAACTGCCCGAAAAAGCCGGAACCACCCTGCATTTCCCCACCTTGCAGGAATGTGAAGCGGGCCAGACTGACTGGAAGGAAATCCCCGCTGCCGGCGCCGACCACGACTCGGTGAAGGCCCCGGCGCCCGAACTGACAGTCACTGCCGCTGTGGCGGAGGACGCGCACGGCGGCCAGGACGCTGCGCCGTCTGCAACTGACGTCGCTGCCAAGAACGACGCCGGCACCACCTGGCCGGCATGGTTGGGCCTTGGCGCGGGGCTGGCCGGGCTGATCCTCGGTGGTGCAGCGTTCTGGCGCACCACCCGCAAGGCATAACAGCCCCGCTTCAGGCCCCACTGCAGCCGCGATCCTCGCCGAGGTAGCCGGTTAGCGTCGAGACCCGCATACCCCGGGGGCGGGTTTCGACGCTAACCGGCTACCTCGAGCGGTTGAGGGTTCCCGGCGGGGCCAGTTGACTCCGGCACCCTTGGGGGTAAAAGTGGAGTCATGACATCCGCACAGCACGCCCCCGCATACCGATTCCGCCTCAGCAAGGTACTCGCGTTGGCGGCAGTCGTCGCTTTGGCGGCATCGTTGGCGGCGTGTGCCCCGCAAAACGCCGCGCCGACTCCCACAGCTTCCAGTGCCAGCCCCAGCGCAACCGCGACTGCCGGCACTCCTGAAGCGACGCCGTCGTCCGCGGCAAGTGTCACGCCCACCACGCCCGCGAACATACCAGCGACCACGGCCCTCTGCACGGCAGCGTCGTTGCAGGGCTCCTTGGACGCTGGCGGCGGTGGCGCAGCGGGGAGCAATTATATGAAGCTGATAGTGGCAAACACCTCGGACGCCGATTGCCTCTTGGACGGCTACCCCGGCGTGTCCATGGTCAAGGCCGGCACCACGACGCCCATCGGAGCACCGGCGGCGCGGGACCCGCAGGCACCTTCCAACGGACCCATCACTCTGGCGCCGGGGAAAAGCGCCGCGGCAGTGCTGCGCTACACACAGGCCAACAACTATCAAGATTGCCAGCGCGTGCCGGCCGACGCAGTCCTGGTCTACCCGCCGAGCGCTACCGACAGTTTCGCGATCCCGCACCCCCTGACGGCGTGCAGCAATGCCAGCATCACCTTGCTGAGCATCGGCGCATTCCAGCCCTAAGGCCCGGGAGCTAGGGCCGGGGACTAGGGGCGGAGACTACGGGCGGAGCGCTTCTTCGGGGTCGAACTCCTCGAAGGAGCCAATGAAGCCGGGGTCGCTGTCCTGGGATTCCCGGCGACTGCCGTGACGCAACACGTACAGTTTGTTGGCGGCGAAGGCCAGGATGCCTGCCGAGACCAGGTGCATGGCGCCACCAACGACGTCGGCGTGGATCGCCATGGCCAGCAGGCCGGCGAGTGCCACACTGCCGCCCACTGTGATCAAGAAGCGGAACCGTTCAAACACGCCGTACGTCACGAGGGCGCCGCCCAGCACCACCCAGGGGCCGCAGCCGTGCAGGAACGGCAGTAGGGCGCTCAACAACACGCCCAGCAGCGTCCCGCCGGCAAGATACAAGTAGTGATTGCGTGGGGCCAGCCACCATGACGGGTGCTTCCACAGCCACCCCGCGCTGGCAGCACCAATCACCCAGGTGCCTACGGCAAAGACGCCGGCAAAGGCACCATTTCCGCGCACAGTCACCATGCTGATGGCCCCGGTGACTAAAAAGAGCAGCGACAAACCCAGCAAAGGGACCCAATTATTCCCAACATGCCGTGTCTTCACTGCCTTTGTCCTCCCAGCAATCCGATGTGTCAGGAGAATCGCCGGGCACGCGAAAAACAACGGACCGGCAACGGCAACCATTGCCACCCCTACGGATAGGTTACCGCTAGCCACCGACACTCACGCACAGCGCCGCGCCTCCGGCCCGCCACTCCAGTCCCGAAAGCGTGTGCAGCACCCGGGCGTAGTGCCACAATGTCAGCCACATGCGGCATGATGGAGCCGTGCACGCAACTCAGCCAGCAGATCTCATGAACCAGTTCGCAGCACCCACGCGCGAATGGTTCCTTGGCGCGTTCGGCTCCCCCACACCAGCCCAGTGCGGGGCATGGGACGCCATTGCCAGCGGCGCGCACTCCCTGGTGGTGGCACCCACCGGCTCAGGTAAAACTCTGGCCGCCTTCCTGTGGTCCCTTGACGGACTCATCGCCAGGGAAGGCGCAACGCCCGCCACCCCGCCTCCGGCCTCCGCGGCAAAATCTCCGGCCACCAAGGGCAGCAGCGTGCTGTACATCTCTCCGCTGAAGGCCCTGGGTGTCGACGTGGAACGGAACCTGCGCGCGCCGCTGATAGGAATCACCCAAACCGCCGCAAGGTTGGGCGTGGACGCGCCGCATGTCACGGTGGGGGTTCGCTCCGGTGACACCCCCACCAATGAACGACGCCGCCTGCTCACCCACCCACCGGACATCCTGATCACCACGCCGGAATCACTGTATTTGATGCTGACGTCCAAGGCGCGCGAAACGCTCACCGACGTGCACACCATCATCATCGACGAGGTTCACGCCGTGGCCGGCACCAAGCGTGGTGCGCATTTAGCTGTTTCCTTGGAACGCCTCGACGCACTGTTGGACACCCCCGCCCAGCGCATTGGTCTCTCCGCCACGGTGGAACCGCATTCCACCGTTGCCCGTTTCCTGGGCGGCCACGCGCCGGTGACCATCGTAGCCCCGCCCAGCACCAAGAACTGGAACCTGGCCGTCACCGTCCCTGTCGCCGACATGACGGAACTGCCCGCTCTGGCCGGCGCCCACGATATTGGCCCGGCCTCCGGGCTGGCGCCCAACGCCTCCATCTGGCCGCATGTGGAGGAAAAAATTGTGGACGCCGTGCTGGCCAAGAAGTCCACCATTATCTTCGCCAATTCGCGCCGCCTGGCTGAGCGGCTCACGGGCCGGCTGAACGAGATTTACACCGAACGGCTGGAACTTGCGGCGCTGGTTCTCGAGCCCGGGGCCGACGTCGAACCATCCACCGCCGCGCCCGACGACGTCGCTGAGCTTTCGGCGGCACAGTGGCGGTCCGAGGCTGGGGAGCGGGTGGCGGCCACCAGGCTGCCGGCGGAGATGATGGCGCAGGCCGGTTCCGTGGCCGGTGCGCCCCAGGTGCTGGCGAAGGCGCACCACGGCTCGGTGTCCAAGGAGCAGCGGGCGCTGATTGAGGACGATCTGAAATCAGGGCGGTTGCGCGCTGTGGTGGCCACATCCAGCCTGGAGCTGGGCATCGACATGGGTGCCGTGGATTTGGTCATCCAGGTGGAGTCCCCGCCGTCGGTGGCCAGCGGTTTGCAGCGTGTGGGGCGCGCCGGGCACCAGGTGGGCGAGATTTCCGACGGGATTTTGTTCCCCAAGCATCGGGCCGACTTGCTGCATTCGGCGGTCACCGTGGAGCGGATGCTGGCCGGGGCGATTGAGCCGCTTTCCATCCCCGCCAACCCGCTGGATATTCTGGCCCAACAAACCGTGGCGGCCACCGCGCTGGAACCCCTGGACGTGGATGAGTGGTTTGACACCGTCCGCCGCAGTGCACCGTTTTTGGCCCTGCCCCGGTCGGCCTTCGACGCCACCTTGGATTTGCTGGCCGGGCGGTACCCCTCGGACGAGTTTGCCGAGCTGCGCCCGCGCATCGTGTGGGACAGGACGGCCGGCACCATCACCGGCCGGCCAGGTGCCCAACGACTGGCCGTCACCTCCGGCGGGACCATCCCCGACCGGGGCCTGTTTGGCGTCTTCATCGTTGGTTCCGAAGAACCAGGTGCCGCCGGGGCCACCAACAAGGGCGGGCGCCGCGTGGGCGGGCGCCGCGTGGGCGAGCTTGACGAGGAGATGGTGTACGAATCCCGCGTCGGTGACGTGTTTGCCTTGGGCGCCACGAGCTGGCGGATCGAAGACATCACCTTTGACAGGGTGCTGGTCTCCCCCGCTTTTGGCCAGCCGGGCAAGTTGCCGTTTTGGAAGGGCGATTCTTTGGGCCGTCCGGTGGAGCTGGGCAAGGCGTTGGGCGCGTTTATCCGCGACGTCAGTGCGGCCCCCCGCAAGAAGGCCCTGGCCCGGTGCACGGCCACGGGCCTGGATGAGTGGGCGGCCAACAATCTGCTCGGCTACCTGGATGAGCAAAAGGCCGCCACCACCCAGGTCCCCGATGACAAAACACTCATGGTGGAACGCTTCCACGACGAGCTCGGCGACTGGCGCGTGGTCCTGCACAGCCCCTTCGGCATGCCTGTCCACGCCCCGTGGGCGCTCGCCGTGGCGGCCCGGTTGCACGAACGCTACGGTTTGGACGGCTCAGCCATGGCCTCCGACGACGGCATTGTGCTGCGCGTGCCCCTCATGGACGACGAGCCGCCGGGCGCGGAATTGTTCATCTTTGACCCCGAGGACCTGGACGGGATAGTCACCGCGGAGGTGGGCGGCTCCGCCCTTTTTGCCAGCCGATTCCGCGAATGCGCCGCCCGCGCCTTACTGCTGCCCCGGCAGAATCCCGGCAAGCGATCCCCGCTGTGGCAGCAGCGCCAGCGTTCAGCCCAGCTGCTGGAGGTGGCACGGAAGTACCCGCAATTCCCGATTGTGCTCGAAACAGTCCGTGAATGCCTGCAGGACGTGTACGACCTCCCGGCGCTCAAGGCAATTGCCACCTCGATTGAGCGTCGCGAGCTGCGCCTGGTGGAAACCACCACCAACGAACCCTCCCCCTTTGCCCGCTCGCTGCTCTTTGGCTATGTGGCCAGTTTCCTGTACGAGGGCGACTCCCCGCTGGCCGAACGCCGCGCGGCGGCCTTGTCCCTGGACCCGGCACTGCTCGATGAGCTGTTGGGCCGGGCCGAGCTGCGCGAACTGCTGGACCCCACAGTCATCGCCACCACCGAAGCGCAGTTGCAGCGCCTGGCCGGCAGCGGCACAGACAGCAGTGGCAAAGACAGCGACCGCCGTGCCCGCGGGCGCGAGGGTGTGGCAGATCTGCTGCGCCTGTTGGGTCCGCTCACCGTGGCAGAGGTTGCCGCGCGGCTTGTCCCCACCGCGGGCTCGGGAACCGAGACCACCGGAACCCCTGCGGTGGAAATGGACGGCGCCGCCTCGGCTGCGCATGGTGCCGAGGCAGCCGCGCACCTTGCGGCACTTGTCACAGCAAACCGCGCCCTGCGCGTGAAGATGGTGGGCGAGGAACGGTTCGCCGCCATCGAGGATGCTGCCCGGCTACGCGACGCCCTAGGCATCCCACTACCCATGGGCGTACCACTGGCATTCATCGAAGCCGTGGCCGATCCGCTCGGTGACCTGCTGGGCCGCTACGCACGCACCCACGGCCCGTTTACCGCGGCGGAAGCGGCGAAAAGGCTGGGACTGGGTGTCGCCGTCGTGCAGTCCGGGCTGACTCGGCTGGCGGCTGACAGGCGAGTCACCGAGGGCGAGTTCTTGCCGCTCAGGGCCGAAGCCGGCGTGCCCGAGTGGTGCGATGTCCAGGTGCTGCGACAGCTACGGAGCCGGTCGCTGGCGGCTCTGCGGGCCGAGGTTGAACCCGTCGACGCCGGCACTTTTGGGCGTTTCCTGCCCGCCTGGCAGCATGTCACGGCCGCGTCCACAGCGCCCGCATTGCGCGGTCTGGACGGTGTGCTGACGGTTGTTGACCAGCTGGCGGGGGTGCCCATTCCGGCGTCGGCGTGGGAGCAGTTGGTGCTGGCCGCGCGGGTGGCCGACTACCGTCCGGCAATGCTGGATGAGCTGACCGCAACGGGCGAAGTTCTCCTGGCTGGGGCCGGTTCCTTGGGTTCCAACGACGGCTGGCTGAGCCTGCATGTGGCCGAATCGGCCTCGCTCACCTTGCCCCCGAGCGCTGACTTCACCCCCACCGAACTCCACCAAGGGGTGTTGGCCGTCTTGAGCACCGGTGGCGCGTACTTCTTCCACCAGCTGCGCGAGTCGGCAGCCCACGGCCCCGATCTGGTGGCGTCGGACGATGAGTTGACTACAGCCCTGTGGGATTTGTTGTGGGCCGGGCTGATCAGCAATGACACGTTCTCCCCTATTCGTGCGCTGCTGGCTGGCGGGCATGCGGCGCACAAGCAGAAGGCGGCCCCGTCGCGGCTGCGCCCTGCCCGCGCGGGACGGTATGGCCGGCTGCCGGGGCGGGCAGCCGGCGCGCAACGCGGAGTTCCGCCGTTGGGCGCGGGCCGCTGGAGCTTGCTGCCGACGGCGGATGCTGTGGCCGATCCCACCGCCGCGCCCAGCACCCAAACCACCGTGCGTAGCCATGCCCTCGCCGAGCTTTTCCTTGACAGGTACGGGGTGGTGACGCGCGGTTCGGTCATGAATCAGGGCATCCCCGGCGGGTTCGGGCTCATGTACAAGGTGCTGGCCAGGCTCGAGGAACGCGGCAAGTGCCGCCGCGGCTACTTCATCGAACATCTTGGTGCCGCCCAATTTGCCGTCTCCGCCACGGTGGACAGGCTGCGGACCTTCAGCCACGACGCCGACTTGGCACACCGCGCACCGCAGGCTCTGGCGCTGGCCGCCACGGACCCCGCCAATCCCTATGGTGCCGCGCTGAGTTGGCCGCCACTGGACTCCGGGCACCGGCCCGGGCGCAAGGCTGGGGCGCTGGTGGTGATGGTCGACGGCGCCCTGGTGCTGTATGTGGAGCGCGGCGGGCGCACACTGCTCTGCTTTAGCGAGGACGACGCTGCCGTTACCTTGGCCGGCGCCGCCCTGGTGCAGGTGGTCAAACGTGGCGCCATCGACAAAATGGCCATCGAAAAAGTGAACGGGACCCCGATTCTGCACACGCCGTTGGCGGCGGCGTTGCTGGGCGCAGGGGCCTATAGTTCCCCGCTCGGGGTGCGGATCCGTGCCTGAGGGCGACACCGTCTGGCGCCAGGCGCGGGATCTGCGCGCTGGGCTTGAGGGGCAAACACTGACCTCAAGTGATTTCAGGGTGCCCGCATACGCCACACTGAATTTGGGCGGGGAGGTGGTCTCAGCGGTCGAGTCCCGCGGAAAGCACCTGCTCATGGTTGTGGGCGGGCACGTCATCCATTCGCACCTGTCCATGGAGGGCCGCTGGGATATCTACCCTCGTACCCCCAACGGCCCTGCCCCGCGCTGGCGGCGACCCGCTTTCACGGCCAGGGTGGTGCTGCAAACACAGCTGGCAACGGCTGTGGGCTTTTCGCTGGGCACGCTGGACGTGTTGCCAACAGCGTTAGTGGGGAACGCCGTCGGGCATCTTGGGCCTGACCTGCTGGGAGCTGACTGGGACGCCGTCGAAGCCCTGCGCCGCCTTCGGGCAGCCCCGGACCGACCCATTGGCTTGGCCCTGTTGGACCAACGAAACCTTGCCGGCATTGGCAATATCTACCGCAATGAGCTGTGTTTCCTGGGCGGTGTGCACCCGACCGTGGCCGTCGCCCACGTGCCCGATTTGCCCCGGATGGTGGCGCTGGCCAAACGGCTGCTGGAGGCAAACAAGGACAGGGCCACCCGGTCCACCACCGGCGGTCCGGCGCGGGGCGACGCCGCACAGTGGGTGTACGGGCTGGCCGGAAAACCCTGCAAACGGTGCGGCTCGCTGATTCAGCACGCCACCTTGGCTGATCCGGCGCACCCCACCCGGGCGGGGCGGGATATCTACTTTTGTCCGCGCTGCCAGGTGCCACCTGGCAGCGGTGATTGAGGAACTCGGTAACGCTCCACGCCGGCGCAGGCAGGCCGGCCGAACGGTTCGCTAGCGGGTGAAGGTGAAGAACGTGACCGGCGAAGCTGCTGCTCCCTGGGCCCGGTAGAAGTCCAGTGCGCCCCGATCCTCATTGTCGGCCGGGACGAACACCTCGTGGATGCCCCGCTGCGCGGCGGCTGTGCGCAATTCAGACACCAGCTGAGTTGCGACGCCTTGCCTCTGGTGGTCTTCGCGCACGGCAAGATCGTAAATGAACACCTCCGACGACGGGGAGCGCGTCATCGGCAGCGTGTGAGCGGTCAGGCCGCCCACCACATCCGCCCCGTCGAACGCCGCGATGGCCCAAAACGAATCACCACCAAGAAGCCCCTGAAGGTATTTCTCGGAGAGCGGCTCACTGTCTCCTTCAAAGACAGCAGCCATCATCGCAAACATGGTGGCGGCCACAGCCTCGTCGCCGCGGACCAATCGCCTGACGTGCAGATCGCTCATGGCAACATCATGCCACGCCGTGCCCGCCACGCACTATGGGCACCAGGCCCGTGGTTAGGGCAGCCAGGAAGCGTCGGTACCCTTGAAGGGTGATGAAATCTCCGCTTCCCGTGCGCAATGGCGTCAATGCCACCCGCGTGCGCGTGCCCGATGAAGGCCCCTGGACAACAGCCATGGAATTTGTGCTGGAGAAGTTCGGCCATGTGGATCCGGCCGGCATTGTGGACAGATTTGAGCGCGGGGAAGTCATGGCGCTGGGCGGGGACATTGTCACACCGGCAACACCGCTGAACCAACACATGTTCATTTGGTACTACCGCGAAGTCCCTGTGGAGGAGCGTCTGCCAGTGGAACTGTCCGTGCTGCACCAGGATGAGAACGTTGTTGTGGTGGACAAACCGCATTTTCTGCCCACCACCCCCGGTGGCATGTACGTGCAGGAGTCGGCACTTGTCAGGTTGCGCGTGCTGCTTGACTTGCCCGATCTGGTGCCCATGCATCGGCTGGACAGGATGACGGCGGGAGTGCTGCTGTTTGCGGCCAACCCGGACACCCGTGGCATGTACCAAACGTTGTTTGAGAAACGGCGCATCCAAAAGACATACCGTGCGGTGGCGCCCGTGCGCGAGGATCTGGAACTGCCCCTGGTGGTGCAAAGCCGCATGATCAAATCGCGCACATATCTTCTGGCCCAAGAGATTCCCGGTGAACCCAACGCCGAAACCCGGATTGAACTCATGGACACGCGTGTCGATGAAACAACCGGACAGACGCTGGGCCTGTACGACCTGGCCCCGCACACCGGCAAAACACACCAGCTTCGCGTCCATATGGCGTCCCAAGGTATAGGGATCCTGAACGACTCGTTCTACCCTGTCCTGCATGAAAAGGCGCCGGATGACTACACCAACCCGTTGCAGTTGCTGGCTCACAGCATTTCCTTCATCGACCCGCTGACCCACGAACCCATGACGTACGCCTCGAAGCTGGAGCTTGCAGCTTTCCCCGAGCACAACTAATACGGTTCGGCCAACGCCGGCGAGGTCAGGCTGCTATCGCGGCAATCTGCACCACTGCCCTGACGTCCATCTCGGGTCGCCGCTGCGCCACGTGCGCACGGATCAGAGCCGCCACCGAGCGGGCCAAGGCGGGCGCCGGCACTGAACCGTCGGTGCCGATCCGCACTTTGACGTTCATGACCGGACGAGGTGCGCGCCCGTCCCCCGCGGCGTCGTCGGCCTCGTATTCCTCGGTGCACACCACAAACGGCACCTGCGCAGGGCCGGCGCCGGACGCCAGCAACGACCCCAGCTCCTTGACCACTGTCATCCACAGCGGGTCCACGGAATAGACGGTGGCGATCCCGTCCAGGCCCAGCACCAGGCGGTGAATGTCCCCCTCAAGGCTCATGGCCGACCCTCCTCGGTAGCCTCAGACCCATCGCTGCGCGGCGGGCGCATGTCGGTGAATGCGACGTTGACGGCTGCAACGTTCAGTTCGGTTTGCAACAAAAGTTGGGCCAAGACGGCCGCCCGTAGTTCCTGGGCCAAGGAGGGCAGCTGGTAACCATAGCGGGCGGAGACGTTGATGTTCACGTCCACCGGTGCGCCGTGAACGCCGACATCACCGTCAAGGCGGCAGCGCCCAATGAGCACCCCTCCCAACGAATCTCCCACGGCGCGAACCATGGCAATGACCGCACCCTCCGACTCGCTCAAGTCCTCCAGCTCTCCCCCTTTCAAGGGAATCGACCGTCCGGCCCTGGTCTCCAGTTTCAAGTTTGCCAGGACGCCATCCAACCAGCCGGCATCCTCGGCACCTGCTGCGGCCACCTCGCCGGCCAGCAATTCCCGGGCGGCCGCCTTGAGGCTGCGCAGCCCAGCCAGCCGCGCCTGGCATTGCGGGCAGTAGTCAATGTGGTCCGCATCCGGGGAATCGCCAGTGTCTAGGTAATCACTGAGGTCCTCGATGTGCCTGCCGCAGTCTTGCGTGTAGTTCATCGCCATTCCTCCATTTCCTTCACAAGCGTGGTCCGTGCCCTAGCCAGCCGGCCGCGAACGCTGGCGGTACTGATGTTCAGTGCCTCGGCGATCTCCTCATACGTCTTCCCGCCAAATTCCTTCAACACCCAACATCGTCGTTGTTCCTCAGGCAGCCGGGCCAATGCATTGTTCAATGCCTGCCGGGCGGAGCCTGCCACTGCTGCCTGGTCGGGTGTGGGCGCCTTGTCAATCACCTCCGGCTGCTCGTCAACATTGCCGTGTGACCGCCGACGCCGGCCCGCATCCACCGCCCGATGTCCCACTATCCGCATGAGCCACGCCTTGACGGCTGTCCCATCGTGCAAGGAACCAATGTCCTTCCAGGCCGTGATCAGCGCATCCTGCACGACGTCGTCGGCTTCCTCGTAGGTCCGCGCAAGCCGGCGCGCATACGCCCGCATCAGCGGTCCGTGCCGCCGGGCCAGGGCCTCAAATGCGTCAACATCGCCATCCCCAGCCCGTTCGGCTAGTACCGCGTCAGGGGCGTCGGCGAGCTTGCCGCTTAGATCTTGCAATCGTTTCACCGGCGTGAGCCCTCTCTTGATGTCCCTGCCCATTCCCTGTTCCACCGTGTTGACCACGGGGCTTGTCTGTGAGCTTATACGCAGCACTGGCCAGCAGAGCCGAAGCTTCTGCCGGCCAGTAGCAGGTGATGTTTAGTTGCGGCCCTTGATGGCGCCGTAGCCTGCTGCGACAAGCAAACCGCCGCCGATGGACAGCAGCCAGGTCCGGATGTCGAAGAACTCTCCAAGATCGGTACGGAAAATGAGCGACCCCAAGAAACCGCCAACAATAGCGCCCACAACACCTAAAATGATGCTGGTGACCCAACCGCCGCCCACCTTGCCCGGCATGACGGCCTTGACGATGACCCCAACAATGAGGCCCAGAATGATGAAACTAAAGAAACCCATGGTGTTCTCCTTGTGTTGTTAGTTAGTTAGTGAAGCCGTCTTTGAGTTTTTGGGCCGCATCCTTGATGTTTTCGCCGGCCTGCTTGCTTTCCGCCGATGCCTGATCGAGGCGCCCCTCCTGTTCCAGATCCGGGTTTCCCAGCACCTTGCCGGCCTTTTCCTTGGCCGAGCCAAGACCCTTTTCTGCGCTGTTGCCGATCTTCTCGTTCAGTCCCATGATGCGCTCCTTGTCGATTGCTGCATAGAGTGTTGTTTCATGCCACGCGTTCAGGGCGGGCAAATTTGCTGCGGGTGCCAGCCTTGATGCGAACCAGCACCGGTACTTGAATACCCAGCAGTGTGTCGATCCCGTCGATGAGATGTTCGACGTCGTCGGCTAGTTCCGCTGGTGAGGCACCTTTGCGGGCTTGGATGCTCACCTTCAGCCCGGTACCCGGGATTCCGGAGCCGCCCTTGGTTTTCCACGACTGCACAGATGTTGCAAGGACTTGCACGTGGTCCGCCAGGGCAACCCTCACGGCTTGGCTCACCACAACCGTGTCCACGGTTGTGTCCCCCAACTCGTTTTCAAGCTGTGCCAGTTGATTCGTGCGGCCAGTGCCTTGTGAGGCGATCCAGGACACCAGCAACACGGCCGCAAGCAGGAGCAGTGCCAGCAACGCAACTGTCCACCAACTCAGCTCGGCTCCGGAAATCCGGGCGGCACCGAGTTGTTCCTGGATCCGGGCCCAGGCATCCGTGCCGGCGTCGGTCCAGGCTAGGGCGAATCCCCTGCTGGTACCGGCAAGTATGCCAAGGGCTCCGGCTCCGATGAGCAGCAGTCCCAGCAGGCCCAGAAGCGTGCGGTTCAGTCCGTGGCGGGTGCCGTTCATGCGCCCACCACCCCGTGCAGGCTCGTGGAAACGTTGACTGCCAGCGGACGGCGCAGGCCATAGCTGGTCACCTCACGTTCCACGGCTTCCCTGACGCTTTCGGTATCCACCGTTTTGCCGGAGCCCGGGCGGAGCACCACGTCGATGCGATGGCGCCCCACACTGCTGGTGACTTGTTCCGGCGCTATCCGGGCCACAGTGCGGGCTGTCCGTGACACGGCTTCTGCCAAGACGTCACTGTCAACCACCACCGCTGAGCGCGGATTGCCAGCTGCCGTGGGGATTCCCATGACATGCCGCGCCTTCGTCCCCGGCAGGACTGCCGCCGCCACCAGCACAACCCCCAGCACCGCCAGCACCACCCCGCCTGCACTGAGAGCTTCGGGCAGGGTGTCGGTGGCCAGTGAGGCTGTGCGCCGGGCAAGATCTGCCGGAGACATCAACAACGCCGCGTTTCCCGTTGCCGAGAGAACCAACTCCAGGAGAAGCCACACCACCGCTGCCAGAAGCACCACGGCACTGGCAATGGAAAGCGCAGCCCTGCTGGAGCGGGTTTCGCGCAGGCCCAGCCGACGCACTACTCGTGGCATGTTTGCGTGTGCCTTGCTCACTGGACTCTCCCTACTTTTTTGTGGTCATCGCCGTGAAGGTCCGTGTAGCGGACGTCCACCCGTCGCACGGTGGTTCCGGCAAGCTCGTGAATGCGCCTCGCAACCTTCTCCCTGGCGGCAGCAGCGCGCTCAAACACGGTGCCGCCGGAGGTTGGCGGGAGCTGAAGCGTCAACCCCACGACGAGCGAGACGCTGAGTTGTCCCTGATCGTCGCGGAGGCTGGCCCGCACCTGGTCCCTGGGGACGGTGAAGGCCTCTGCGGCCACTGCTGTGACCAGTTGCGCCATGGTGCCGGTGGAAATGGTGGTGTAGCCGGCACGCGTACTGGGGCGGATCTGCTGACTCTCACTGTGGGCAGAGGCCAGCGCGCCGGCGTTCATGAGGAGGTGCGCTTTCCGCGAAGTGCGTCAAATGCGCCGCGCAAATCCACTCTGCGCCCCCATTTTCCGGCCACTACCGAGCCCACAACCGCCCCGATGGCCATGAATACCGCCACCATGAGCATCGCCCAAAAACCGAATACCAGTGCGCTAATGGCTAGTACGGCGGCTACTGCCGCTCCGGTCTGGGCCGGGGTCATGAGACACGGGATTCGCGCGGTGCCACCTCGTCATGGTCGGTCCGCCTGGTGGGGGCTGGCTTCTCATCGGCATCCTCGGAGGCGATGTGGATGTCGGTGATGGACACGTTGACCTCTGTCACTTCCATGCCCACGACCTCCTCGACAGCCGTGTAGATGGCGTCGCGGACAGCATCGGCCACCTTCTGCAGCGGGTGCGGGTATTCCACCACAATGGTGACATCAACTGCCACCTGGGTCTGGCCCACTTCCACGTTCACGCCCTGGGTCAGGTCTTTCTGGCCCACCGCCTCACGCAGAGATCCCAAGGCACGGGCTGCGCCACCGCCGAGGGCAAAAACACCCGGAATGTCGTGGGCTGCAATGCCAGCGACCTTAGCGACCACACCGTCCGCCACTGTGGTGGTGCCATGGGTGGCCGATGATGGCCGTGCCGCATTTTTCGTTGTAGTTGTGGTCTTTGGCTGAGGCTGAATAGTCAAAATAATCACTCCAGAAACTCTTCGCGTATTAATTGCTTCAAACTCGGTACCGAATGGCGCCTACATAGATAAGGCGTGCTGAGCGAAGGAATCGTCACGGTGAAAAGAAAGTGATCCGCGTCACACCCTAAACTGACCCGCAGAAAACGCCGAAAATCGCCGCAAAATCGCGTATTTTCGGCGTTTTCTGCGGGTCAGTTCGATGGGAAGGGTGATTGTGGGCTAGACCGGCAGCCATTTGCCGGCCGAGCGGCGGGCGGTGCGCAACGCACCCGTGGTGGCCACAGTATTGATCCCGTGCGCCATGGAAACCGCAGCGTTGCGCGCAAACTGGTTCTCGGCGTCGTACTCGCTGGCCGCCACCATGAAACGAACGGTGATCCTCGGGATGCCGGCCACAATGTCCAGCTGCTTGGCTTCGACCACATGGGCGGCAGCAACGGCCGCGACCGCCACATCCATGACTTCCTCGGGGGCGTGTCCAGGTCGCAGGCCGGTGATTTGGATGGTGGCACGGAAGGAAGGCATTGCTCCAGCCTAGGGGAATCGGGCACCACGCAAAAAAGACGGCGCTTGCGCAAAGGGACGCCGGTGGAGCGGTGTCCTTTTGCGCGAGCGCCGTCTTTTCCCGAAAAGTGGGAGCGGGCGAAGCCTAGCCCGTGTTGCGCAGGCCCGCAGCCACGCCGTTGATGGTGATCAGCATGGCCCGTTGCAGGCGCTCATCGACGTCGGACTTGGTGATGTCGGCTTCGCGGACGCGGCGCAGCAATTCCACCTGCAGGTAGGAAATGGGGTCCAGGTATTGATCGCGGACTGTCAGGGAGCGCTTGAGCAGCGGCTGGTTGTCCAACAACTCCCTTTCACCGGTCAGGAGCTGAAGTTCGGCAACTGTGAGATCGTACTCGGCCCGGATGGCTGCGAAGAGGTGGTGCAGCGGTTCCGGAACCAGCGTGGCCACGTAGTGGGCGGCAATGTCCATGTCCGTCTTGGCCAGGGTCATTTCCACGTTGGAGATGGTGGAGGAGAAGAAGTGCCAGTGCGCCAGCATTTCCTGCAACTCAGCACCACGGCCGGCCTCGCGGGCGGCCCTTAAACCCGAGCCGACACCGAACCAGCCCGGCACGATCTGGCGTGACTGGGTCCAGCCAAACACCCACGGGATGGCCCGCAATCCGCCCAGGCCGGAGCCTGAATCGGGGCGCTTGGACGGGCGCGAGCCAATATTCAACGAGCCCAGCTGCTCCACCGGGGTGGAGGCCAGGAAGTAGGCCGGCAGGTCTTCGTGGTCAATCAAGGTCCGGTACGTGCCAAAGGCCGCGTCGGAGACAACTTCCATGATCTCGCCGAAACGGCTCAGGTCGTCGTCTGAGTGGCGCGGCGCCTGGTGCAGGGCCGAACCCTGCATCACGGCAGCGAGCGAGAGTTCAAGGTTTTCCCGTGCCAGTTCCGGCAGGGAGTACTTGTCGGAGATGACTTCACCCTGCTCGGTGAACTTGATGGAACCCTCAAGCACGCCGTTGGGCTGGGCCAGGATGGCGTCGTAGGTGGGTCCGCCACCACGGCCAACCGAGCCGCCGCGGCCGTGGAACATGCGCACGTTCACGCCGTGCTTGAGCGCCACATCGCGCAGCTTTCGCTGGGTCTTGTGAATTTCCCACTGCGAGGTCATGACGCCGGATTCCTTGTTGGAGTCCGAGTAGCCGAGCATGATTTCCTGCTGGTCGCCGCGCAGGCGGACCAGTTCGCGGTAGGACGGGTCGGAGAGCAGCTGGTCAACAATTTCCGCCGAGGCACGCAGCTCGTCAACCGTTTCCAGCAGCGGGGCAAAGCCGATCTTGGCGTAGCGGTTATCGCCGCTCAGCTGCACCAAACCAGCCTCGCGGGCCAGCACGGCGGCCGCCAGAACGTCGTCGGCGCCGCGGGTCATGGAGATGATGTACGTTTCGATGACGTCGGGGCCATAGGTGCGCAGGGCACGGCGCACCACACGGAAGACGTCGTAGGTGCCGTCGGCAATGCCGTCCAGCTTGATGGGGTGGCCCGATAGCGGCCTGTGGCTGGCCAGTTCGGCGCCCAGTACGGCCAACCGCCCGGCCCGGTCCAGCTCGGCGTAGGGCCTGCCCAGTTCGCCAACACGGTCCATCAACTGTCCGACGGCGTCATGGTGGTAGTCGGCGTGCTCACGAATATCCAAGGTGGCCAGGTGCAGGCCGAAGGAGGCGATGGCCCGGCGCACCGAGGCGAGGGCGCCGTCGGCCACCAACGCGGCGGAGTTGTTGCGCAGCGAAACTTCCAGGAGCCCCAAATCTGCGATGAGCTCCGAGGTGGCGCTGTAGTCGCGACCAACCTCATGGTAGGAGTCATTGGCCACGCGCTTTTGGGTGTTGATCAGTTTGGCCTTGATGCACGTGAGCTTGAGGCGGTAGGGCTCGTCGGCGTTGAGTTCAAGGACGCGCGGATCAATGTGGGGCAGGTTTGCCAGATCCGCGGCGATGGATTCGGTCAGCTCCGTGTCGGCACCGTACAAGGCGCTGGAGTTGGAGAGGACGCTGAGCAGTTCATCAATAAGGACCAGGGAGATCTTCACGGCGTTTTGGTTCTGTAGGATCAACACATCGCGTGTCACCTCGGGGGTGACGTTGGGGTTGCCGTCACGGTCGCCACCAATCCAGGAGCCGAAACGCAGCGGGGCCGCGTCCGCAGGCAGGGAGACGCCGTGCTCGCCGAGCAGGTCGCTCAGTTCGGTCAGGACCTCCGGCATGGCGTCGGTGAGGATGTTGCGCAGGTAGTAGATGGCATTGCGGGCCTCATCCATGGGGGTGGGGCGGACCTTGCGCAGTTCATCCGTCTGCCACATCTGGTCGATGATTTCAGCCAGTTTGCGGTCCTGACGGGCGCGGGTGCTGCTGCCTTCGGCGGAGGGCGTGGCCAGAATGTCGGAGAGCTTGCGGATCTTATCCAGCACCGAACGCCTGGACGCTTCTGTGGGGTGGGCCGTAAAAATGGGGCGTACGTCAAGGTCGTTGACAACCTGTTGGAGCGCCTCGGCACCAGCTTTTTCGGCGATCTCGGTGACGGCCTTGGCCAACCAGCCGTCCTTGTCCGCGCGGCTGCGCAGGCTCCGCACCCGGTGCACCTGCTCGGCGGCGTTGGCCAGGTGGAAGTAGAACGCAAAGGCACGGACCAGGTCGGTCGCCTGCTCCAGTGGCAGGGAGGCGAGAACCTCGCGGACCTGCACGGCGACGTCGTTAGCGCTCCAGGGGCCTGTGCCGCTTTCGCCGCGGGCTGCTTCCTTGGATTCCTTGGTCAACAGCCGGACCTGCTCCACCATGGCAAGCAGCTCTGGGCCGTGCTGGCGGACCAGCGATTCGCCCAGCAAGGTGCTGACGCGGCGCACGTCGCGGCGCAAATCGGTGTCCTGATCCGGGTCCTGTGCCGTGCCTTGAAGATTTGCTTGCAAGTCTGAGCTCATGAGTCAGCGTCCTTACGGTCTATGAATCTGGGGTGCTCGTATGCGGCGTTGAATACGGTGAGGCCCAAGACAGGGCCGCTTGGATCCTACTGGGGGTTGGTGCGCCAGAGCCAATCCGTCTCAAATAATGTCAGTTCGACGTGGCTGCGTAGAGGGCGTGAATCTGCTCCCAGCACGGGAAGAAGTCATCCCACCAGTGCTGCCAATCAACGCTTTTGCCCTCCAGCGCTTCCTGCAAATGATCCAGATGAACATGCCACCCGGCCAACGACATCAGCACCACCTCGGCCGGGAGGGACACCACGTTGGTAAACACCAGCGCCGTTCCGGCCTCCGTCGCGGTGAGCTCCATGCGGATGGTCCCGTGCATGGCGTTGTGGAGTTCGAACAACGACGGCGCCGCCGCATCGATGACGCGCCCGTTCCACCAATCCGTCTCGATCCCGTGCCCTTCGTCCTTGACGTTGAGCCACTTCAAGTCAAAGGAGGAGCCCGTTGCAGCCTTCCCGCGCACCTTGGCCCACCACAGCTGGGTCTTGTCCGGATCGGTGAGCATGGCCCACAGCACGTCCGGGGCCACAGGATAGTGCCGCAGCAGGGTCAGCCGGGTGCGCTCGGCATCCAGCGGGACCGCCGTGCCCAGCTCAAAACGGGTCATGTCCTTGTTCAGCGCAGTGTTGGGTGAGTTCGTAACCATGGCACCATTCTTTCATCCCCGGGCGGCGCAGACCCAAGCACGCTGCGCCACTGGCGGCTGGAGGAATAGCAAAACGCCTCCCACGGTTGTGTCTAAGGAAAGAACAACAGCACCGTTCGGCAGGAGCCACATGAGCACGCAGACTAATGAACTCGACCGCCTCACCCAGCGGTGGGAGCGTTTCCGCCAGGGCCGCAATACTGCGCTGGCCGCCCCGCACGGCTGGCTAACTCTCACGTCGTTCCAATGGTTGCCGGCCGTCCCGGCACCCCTGACCGGCGTACCCGGGCTGTGGAGTTCTGATGGTACGACGGCGTTTCTGACCGCCACCGCCGACGATCACCTGACGCGGGTGGAAAGCGGGGAGGCAGTGGTGGGCACCATTTCTGCACGACTTACCGACGAAGAGTCCATCCTGTGGGTGAAAACAGGTTCCATTGTTGTTGAGCTGGGGATGCGAGCCAACCGCTTCATGATCCGCACCCGTGATTCGCAGTCAACCACGCTGACTGAATTCACGGCCGTGCCCGTCTATGGCTACGACCCCGCGCTG
This sequence comes from Arthrobacter sp. TMN-49, assembly GCF_054511095.1. Taxonomy (NCBI): domain Bacteria; kingdom Bacillati; phylum Actinomycetota; class Actinomycetes; order Micrococcales; family Micrococcaceae; genus Arthrobacter; species Arthrobacter sp. TMN-49. Next base: position 110,499 of record NZ_JBTNDH010000001.1, read on the forward strand.
GTGGTGAATGGCAGCTTTGAACCCTATGCGGAGCCCCGTTCCGAGGTCATCAAGACAGCACATCCGCACGTGCCAGGGCGGGTCGCCTTGGTGGGCGACGTTGTTTTTGAGCTAGCCGGCACGAGCTACCGTTTGGCCGCTGAACAGGGCCCGCTGGGCTCGCTCATCGTCACCTTTGCCGACGGCACTGACGCCACCGGCACTCATTGGCGCAAGCTGGAACTGACCAAGCCGCGCCCCGACAATTCAGTGGTGGTGGATTTCAACCGCACCATCAACTACCCCAGCGCCTTCACCGACTTTGGCACCTGCCCGGCCCCCGCAAAGAACAACAGCGTGCCGGTTGCCATCGAGGGCGGCGAGCGCAAGCTGCGCAACTGACCCTCCCCGCATTGAACTGACCCGCAGAAAACGCCGAAAATATGCGTTTTTGACGCTTTTTTCGGCGTTTTCTGCGGGTCAGCTGTAAAAGCGGGGGGCTAGACGATGGCTGAGACGCCTGTGATGGCCCGGCCGGCAATGAGGGTGTTGATCTGGTGCGATCCCTCATAGGTGTAGATGGCTTCGGCGTCGGCAAAGATCTTTGCCATGCCAAAGTCGCTGACAATACCGTTGCCGCCGAGAATGGACCGGCCCATCGCCACGCTCTCGCGCATGGCGGCAGTGGTGTGGGCTTTCGCCAACGCCACCTGGGCCATGGTGGGCGCCGTCGCCGTTCCGGCAGCATGGTGCTCATCCTGCAGGGCTGCAATGCGCACCATCATGGCGAGTGAGGAGGTGGCGTTGCCCAGCATTTTGACCAGCTGGTCCTGGATCATTTGAAAAGCCGCCAGCGGTTTCCCGAATTGTTTGCGTTCCACGGCGTAGGCACGTGCCACGTCAAAGGCTGCCAGCTGTTGCCCCACAGCCTGCCACGCGACGGAAATGCGCGAGCTCAGCAACAACTTGTTGATGTCTTCAAAGGAATTCACTGACGCGAGCCTGTCATGTTCCGGAACGCGCACATCCACCAAGGTGATGTGCGCGTTCTGCACAGTCCGCAACGCAATCTTGTTTTCGATCTTGGTCCGCGTCACCCCGGGCAGTGTGGCGTCCAGGAAGAAGCCGCGCACCTGCCCGGAATCGGCGTCCTTGGCCCAGAGGAGCATGCGGTCACAAAACGTCCCATTGCCAATCCAGCGTTTGGCGCCGTTGACCACCCAGTGGGTTCCGGCGTCGTCCATGACCCGCCGGGCAGTGGTGACCATCCCGCCCGCCACGTCGCTGCCATGGTCGGGCTCCGTCAGGGCAAAGGCGCCGGTGCTGCGCAGGGAGATGGCGTCCGGGAGCATCCGCTCCCTCTGCTCGGGCGTACCAAAGTCGATGAGGGCCTGGACAAAGAGGTCGTGGTGGACCAGGAAGAACGTGGCCAGAGACGTGTCGGCCCGCGTCATTTCGGCCACCACCAAGCCCGTGAACAAGTGGCTGAACTGGCGCCGGTCAGGGGCGGCCAGCTCCAAGGCCGCAATCTTGGGCAGGATCTGTGCCGGGAATTCGGCGTCGTTCCACCAGCCGACGGCGTGCGGGGTCACCTCCGCGGCCAAAAATTCACGCAACTGCGCCATCTTGGCTTGCTCGTCGGCGCTCAGTGAGGCCGCAAAGTTGTAAAAGTCGGCGCCGGGCAGCTCTCCCGGAGAAAACGTCATTTTGGTGCCATCCGGATGGCGCCGTCGAGGCGGATGGTTTCGCCGTTGAGCATGGCGTTGGCGGCAATGTGCTCCACCAGTGCCGCGTACTCGGCAGGCTTGCCCAGTCGTGAGGGGTGCGGCACCTGCTCGCCCAGCGAATCCTGTGCGGCTTGGGGCAGCCCTGCCAGCATGGCGGTCTCGAAAATGCCCGGCGCAATGGTGACTACACGAATGAGCGATCGCGCCAACTCGCGGGCCAACGGCAGGGTCATGGCGGCCACCGCACCCTTGGACGCGGCATACGCGGGCTGGCCGATCTGCCCGTCGAAGGCCGCCACCGACGCCGTGTTCACAATGACACCGCGCTCGGGGCCGAACTCTCCGGCCAGCGGCTCAGCTGCAGCCATGGCCGCGGCAGCCAGCCGCACCACGTTGAAAGTGCCTATCAGGTTGATCTGGATGACCCGGCTGAACTGCTCCAGCGGCAACACGCCGTCGCGCCCCAGCACCTTGCCGGGCGTGGCAATGCCGGCGCAGTTGACAACTATGCGCAGCGTCCCGAGCCCCGCGGCAGCCTCCACCGCAGCCTGAACTTGCGCCTCGTTGGTGACGTCGGCCGGGGCAAACACGGCCCGCTCCGCCAGCTCGGCCGCCAGTTCTGCGCCTTTCGAGCTGGGCAAGTCAAGGAGTACGACGCCGGCCCCCGCCGCATGCAGGCGCCTCGCCGTCGCCTCGCCCAGGCCCGACGCACCGCCGGTGATCAGTGCAACGGTGCCGTTGTGTGAAATTTCCATGGATCCTCCTCATTGAGGGCTGCCAGCCACGAACTCGGCCAAGCAATGTTTGCGTTAATGAATACTAACTGAAATTAGTGACCAGATTGCTCCCGTGCCCCCGTTGTGTCGAACAGCAAAACAGTACGCTTAGTGCCATGACAGGCAACCACCTCGATCCCGGCGCAGCGGCAGCCACCGATTGGGCTGCGCTCGCCGAACACGCCGGCGCAGATGTCAACGCACGCTTTGGCCACCGCCTCATGGGCCTGCCCGGAACGTGGATCGGCGCCCTGACTGCCCCCGCTGGCGAGCCCCCAGCCGACCGCCAGGCAGGCGCACACACCCGTTTGTCCCCACGGTCACCTTGGCACTACTGGTGGCAGGCCCACTACCTGGACGCCATAGTTGATGCGGCACAGCGTGCCCACCGCGCGGGCAACGGAACCGGCGCGGTCAGGGACATCCGACGCGCACAAGGCCTGTTGCGCGGCATCCTGATCCGCAATTTTCTGCGCTTCCCCAACTACTTTTACGACGACATGGCGTGGCTGGCGCTGGCAGCCACACGGCTCAATGATCTCTGCATCACCGTCACGGGCCGCCGGTCTCCGCTGGCCAGGCTGGCCGTCACCTCCCTGCACAAACAGTTACACCGGGGCCATGACCTAGTCCTGGGCGGGGGCATCTACTGGTCACGCAAGCGCGATTTCAAAAACACCCCTGTCAACGGTCCGGCGGCACTGCACTTTGCCCGGACGGGCGACGTGGAGATGGCCCGGAGCATTGTTGACTGGCTGCGCAACGAACTCTTTGACCCCGTTTCGGGGCTGTATGTGGACGGCATTCATCCCACAAGCGGTGGCCGCACCATTGAAAAAACCATCTACACCTACAACCAGGGCCCCATTCTGGCCGCCCTTCTGGAACTGCAGCAGCCCGCATACCTGGGCCCGGCCGCCGAACTGATCGACGCCGTCGCCCGCCACCTCAGCACTCCCGGTGCGGGCCTTCGCTTGGAAACAGGCGGCGACGGCAACCTCTTCACGGGTATTCTGTGCCGCTACCTGGCTCTAGCCGCGTGCGACGAGAGGCTGCCGGCGTCGGCCCGGGAAACAGCGTCGGCCCTAGTCAAGGAGACGGCCGCGGGGCTAACCGGGCAGGTTCCGGAACAACTCTCCGCCGCCGTACAGCGATGGAGTATTTTTGCAGCGGCCGCCACGTGTCCACAGCCATGACGAGCCCCAGCACCACCACTGCCAGCGCCATGGAGGCCAGCACGTCGCTGAGCCAGTGATAGCCAAGGTACAGCCGGCTGCAGGCAACGACCGGGACCAGCACAGCGGCCGCGCTCACAGCAGCCATCCGGCGCACCGTGGTGCTGTGGCGCGACAACAAAAGGTAGGAGGTCACCAGGATAAAGACTGCCGTGCCCAGGGTGTGGCCCGAGGGGAAGGAAAAATCCTTGTCGGGGCCCATCATGAAATCCGCCACGGGGGGACGCGGCCTGGCCACCAGCTGCTTGATGAGCAATGAGAACACCGCCGTGAAGGCCATGGCCGCCAGCAGAAGCGCGGGCCGCCACACCTCTCGCCGCACGGCAGCCCAGAGCGCCGCGCACACAATGCCAAGAATTGTCATGTAGGTGGGCGAGGACAGCGTGGTGATGATTTCGAACAGATCCGTTGCCCCGCTACTGCGCTGAGCTGCGAACCAACTGTGGACTGACTGGTCCCAGGCGGCAAGGCCCGAGTTGGTCGCCAGAGCCAGCAGGTCCAGCGCAAAGAGCAGCCCACCGCCAAGGGCCACCAGGGCAGCGCGGACATAGCGGCGGCGTTGAGATGGCGGTGTGAGGAGGTCGTTCAGGGAAGCTTGCACCGAACCATTGTGGCGCACGTTCCCGAGGGTTTCCCGTGTGGCAGTGCCGCGTTAGTGCACAACACTGCCAACTAGGGGCTCCGTCTCGGGGTTCCCCACCATGCTGAGGGCCCTGTCCAGATCGGCGATGAGGTCCTGGACACCCTCAAGGCCTATCGAAAGGCGGACAAGATTTGCCGATGGCCTGGCCTCGGGGGCGACCGGGCGGTGAGTGAGCGCCGCAGGGTGCTGAATGAGGGAGTCGACCCCGCCCAGCGAAACCGCGTGGGTGAAGACGCGCACGGCCGAGGTGAAGCGGTTGGCCGCTTCGAAGCCGCCACGCAGGCTAACGGCCACCATGGCGCCGGGCCCGCGCATCTGGTGTTGCAGCAATGACTTGGGGTCGCCGTCGCTGCCCGGGAAATACACGTTCTCCACGGCCGGGTGGTTCGCCAACCAGCCGGCAATCGTGCGGGCACTCTCCTGCTGACTGCGGACACGAATGGGTAGCGTGGTCAGGCCGCGGTGCAACAGGTACGCCCCCAGCGGGTGCAAGATGGCCCCCGTGACGGCCCGGACGCGGCGAAGCGCTTCAGCGTTGTGCTCACTGCAGGCGATGACCCCGCCAACAGCATCACCGTGGCCGCCAAGGTACTTGGTGGCGCTGTGCAAGGACATGGCTGCCCCCAGGCTGATGGGGTTTTGCAAGATGGGCGTGGCGAAGGTGTTATCCACCAGGACGTCCACGTCTCCGGCTTGGGCCACCACGTGGCGGATGTCCACCAAGTCAAGGGTGGGGTTCCCCGGAGTCTCAAGGATCACCAGAACGGTGCTGTTGCGCATGGCGCCGGCAACCTCGTCTTCCGTGCAGAAGGTCACATCCACGCCAAGGAGGCCGGAGGCCAGGAGGTGGTCGGTTCCGCCGTACAGCGGACGGACGGCAACCACATGCGGTACCTCAGCGCTGCGGCCCGAGTCGTTGGCGGCTGACTTACTGGCCAGGATCGCGGCCGTCATGGCTGCCATTCCCGAGGCGAAGGCAACGGCCGCCTGGGCCTTCTCCAACTGGGCCAGGGCGCTCTCGAAGCGGGCAACGGTGGGGTTCCACAGGCGCGCATAGACGGAACCGCCGTCGGCCAGCGGATGACCACCGAGCGCCATCGACTCGTACGAGTCCCCGCCCCGGACAATATCGGGCAGCGGGTTGGTGGTGGACAGGTCGATGGGGAGCGCATGGACACCCAGGGACTGCAGGTCCTCACGGCCACCGTGCACCGCCACTGAGTCAAGGTTCAAGAATTCGCTGTTCATGGCTCAACAATGAACGTATGAACAACAAATATCTAGATAATTGAATGAATGAGTAATAAACTGAGCAAAATCAACCATTCCCGCTAAGGGAAGCTACCCCTACAGGAGGCACCTTGCTCAGAGCACAAGCACTCAGGGGACAAGCCGCCGGATCTGCCGGGCTGGATCATCTGGATCTGGCGATTCTGCGGGCACTTGTCGCAGACACCGATCTGACGAACAAGGCCATAGCCACACGGCTGGGTCTTGCCGAATCCACCTGCGCGTACCGGCTGCGGATGATGCGGGACGCCGGGGTCATTGAGGGAACTCGGGTCAAGCTGAGCCTGAGCGCCCTGGGATTCCCGCTTCAGGCCATCGTCAAGGTGCGGCTGGGCAGCCACAACGCCGAGCACGTGAACTCCCTGTACACGAAACTGACACAGATACCAGGGGTCATTCAGGCATTCCACGTTGCCGGCGAAGATGACTTCCACCTGCACGTGGGTGTTGAAAATCCCGAAGCCCTGCGTGACCTGGTGCTCAAACACATCACGGTCAACAAGGTGGTGCGCCAAACCGAGACACAGCTGATTTTTGAGGCGCGCGACGGCGTTGGGGTCCTCGCCGAGTAGCCGACGCCAGTCCGCCCGGCGCTGGCCGGCGCCTGGCTGCCAGCCTGGCGCTACACCGTGCCCGAGGGCCGGCGTTTTTGCGGATACGGTGCCTTGCCGTCGGCAAGCATCTGCACAAAACGATCGACGTTGGCGGCCCTGACGGCGGGCGTCTTGACGGTGGTGGTGCGGTAGATCAGGGCATACCTGTTGGTGGCCGTCAGCACCTCAAACATGGCTTGGGCCCGCGGGTTGGCGGCAATGGCAGCCGCCAAATCCGCCGGCACCTCGGCACTGGCCTGCCCCTCATAGGCAGCGTCCCAACGCACATCAGCTTTGGCCGCCTCGGCCGCGGCAAGCCCCGCCGCCGCCATCTGCCCGGCAGCAACAAGCCGGTCAACGTGGCCCGTATTGATCCTGGACCACTTGCTGGTTTTGGTGCGCGGAGTAAACCGCCGCAGGTGGCTGCCACCGTCCCTGCTACCAGCAACCCCGTCAATCCAGCCAAAACACAGCGCCTCATCGAGCGCCGCAGCGTAGCTGAGGCCCGTCACCGAGCCACCCTTTTTGTGCAGCACCAGACGGACGCCGGGACTTGAGGCATGATTCTCGCGCAGCCACGCCCGCCAGGCAGGTGCGTCAGCAAGGAGCAGCTCCGGAAGTTCAACCATTTCTCCACAATATCGCCCCGCAGGGCACGTTGGGGTTGATAATTTAAGCAAACACTTCTTCAGGAGAGACCATGCTGCGCGTCCGCCCCATCCTATTCACCTCAAGGCTCGCTGAGTACGCTCAGGTGCTCCTTGCGTTGGGCCTGCGGCACGTCCAGGATGACGGGGATTGGCAGGTGTTCGATTCCGGGCATGGCAAGGTTGGCCTGCAGGGGGTTGTTCTTGGTGAGCAGGACGGCACGGCGGCCCTGGGCTTTGAAATCCGTGACGCTGCGCTCTTCGTCCAGCGCACACTGGCTGACGGGACGCACGCCGAGCTGGTCGACTCCCGCCACGGCCCCAGCGTCCGAGTCACCGCCCCGGACGGTTTCACCTTCCTGGCGGACCCCGTGGTTGATCCTCCCGCTACCCTCCCCGCTGGCCCCCTGACGGTGGTGCAGCTGTGGAGCACCCCTGACGTGGAGGCCGCCCGGAAAGTTCTGGCGGACATAGGAGCCAAGCCTATCGCCGGGCGCCCGGACGCCCCACAGCCCTTTCAGGCCAAGAACGGTGGTCTCACCGCCACCCTCCCGGGCGAGTCCTCCGGCGTCGAACTTGGATTTAAGTACGACGGCGACCTCACCGCCTTGGCCGCGCACCTCACCGCAGCGGGGGTGCCGGCATCCCTCGATGGTGATGTTGTGGAGGCCCAAAACCCGCATGGTGGTGCCCTGCGGATTGTGGATGCGCAGGAATTTTGAGGTGGTTCGCGGCACGGAATCGGCGAGCGGGGCGCGGATGGGGTAGAACTTAGGTATGAGCGTCCGTACTCCTGATCCCTATCCCGGCTGGCTGTCCCCCGAAGACCTATACGAGGCCCGCAACCGGCTTCCCATGGTCTATGTGGAGGTGGTGCCCGTGCGCGTAGACCCCCTCGGCTACGTCAATGAGATTGGCTTGCTGCTCCAAGCCGACGAGGAAGGGGCCATGGTGCGCACCCTAGTGTCGGGGCGCGTGCTGTACCGCGAGACCATCCGTGCGGCCCTGATCCGCCACATCGAAAAGGACCTGGGCCCGCTGGCGTTTCCGCAACTGCCTGTCAGTCCGCTGCCGTTCACCGTGGCCGAGTACCTGCCCTCGCCCTCGCAAACAGGATTCACCGACGAACGCCAGCATGCTGTGGCTATGGTGTACGTCATTCCCGTGACGGGCGAATGCGAACCACGCCAGGACGCCCTGGAGCTGACCTGGATGACGCCCGAAGACGTACTCAGCGACGGTGTGCAAGCGGAGTTTGTTGGCGGGCGCGGGGCACTGGTGCGTCAGGCGATCTCTTACGCCGGCTTGGGCCGCTAGCTTTCCGCCCGCCGGAGCAAAGGACACGATTCGAGACTGCACACTAGCCGGTTTCACGTATCCGGCGTAGATTACGTTCCATGGCGACCACCCAGATTTCTCTGCTCATCAATGCCGACGCCGAACAGCTGTGGCTCATGCTCCGAGAACCGGCACGGATTGCGCAGTGGCATGGCTGGGACATGGACGGGCTGGGCGATGAAATCACGCAGATTTACCTTTCCGGTGTCAAGGAAAGCGCCGACCATTTGCGGTTGGACCTGGAAATGGGCGACGTCGTCGTCCTTGAACCCCGCCACGATGGCACCTTGCTGACCCTGACCCGCGGGGTCAGCACCGGCGAGTGGGCCAAATACGATGCGGACATGACGCAGGGCTGGACCATGTTCTTGCACCAGCTCAAGTTCGCCGTGGAACGCCACCCCAAAACTCCCCGGCGCACCATCTATGTTGACGGCACCAGCGCCGCCCACACCAACCTTTGGGACTCCTTGGGCATTGACACCGGCTGGCTGCCCGAGGCCGGCGAACCCTATGAGATCACGCTCAATACTGGCGCCACCCTGGCCGGGAAGGTCTGGTACCGCACAGATACTCAGGTGGGGTTGACTGTGGCGGATTACGCCGAGCACGGCGATGGCCTGCTGATCATGGCCCAACAGGCACCCCTGCCCGGTTTGCGAGAGCATCCGGGCGCCCAAATCTGCGCCTCCACCTACGGTTTGGGGGCTCACGCGTTTGACGCCATTGCCTCGACGTGGGACTCGTTCATGGAAATCCACTACGCGGACGACTAAACGTCCCATCGGCTGTTGACGGCGCGTTGCGTTGGACACCTTCGGAACGGGCCGCCGGCAAAGACTGGCAAAATGGAACCATGCCCTCCCCAGAAACAGTCACAGCCCTCATAGCGACCGAGCCTGCCACAACGCCACGCCAAGCGCCGTTCACCGCTCCCGGCGAGCCGGCCTCGCAAAGCGAGTTCGGTTTCCAGGTCATCACCCGGCTGAACGAGACGTGCTCGCCCAGCGATGACCAGGTTGCCCGCAACGGCGGGACGTTTCAGGGGCGCACGGGCGTCATCACCACCCCACACGGGACCATCAAAACGCCCGCTTTCATTGCCGTGGGCACCAAGGCGACGGTCAAGGCCGTGCTGCCCGAGTCCATGGCCGAACTGGGTGCGCAGGCGCTACTGGCCAACGCCTACCACCTGTACCTGCAGCCGGGTGCCGACATTTTGGATGCCGCCGGCGGGCTGGGCAGGTTCATGAACTGGCAGGGCCCCACCTTCACCGACAGCGGCGGATTCCAGGTCATGAGCCTGGGCTCGGGCTTCAAGAAGGTCATCAACATGGACGCCGTGGCGTCGTCTCCGCATGCCGGGGCGGATGATTCGGTGGCCGTGGGCAAGGAACGCCTGGCGCACATTGACGACGACGGTGTCTGGTTCAAGTCCCACCTAAACGGGGACATGCACCGTTTCACCCCCGAAGTGTCAATGCAGGTCCAGCACCAGATCGGGGCCGACATCATGTTCGCCTTCGATGAGCTGACCACACTGCTGAACTCGCGCAGCTACCAGGAGATGTCCCTGGAAAGGACCCGCCTGTGGGCCCTGCGCTGCATCGCCGAACACTTTGCGCTGACCGGGGAGCGCGTCGGCAAGCCGTACCAGGCGTTGTTTGGCGTGATTCAGGGCGCCCAGTATGAGGATCTGCGCCGCAAGGCCTCCCACGATCTGGGCGAGATGAATTTTGACGGGTACGGCATTGGTGGCGCGCTGGAGAAGGAAAACCTGGGCACCATTGTGCGCTGGTGTTCGGAGGAACTGCCGGAGAACAAACCGCGCCACCTGCTGGGCATCTCCGAGCCCGATGACATCTTCACAGCCATCGAAAACGGTGCCGACACCTTCGACTGTGTCTCCCCCACCCGGGTGGCCCGCACCTCGGCGTTCTACACGCCCGACGGCCGCTTCAACCTGTCCGGGGCCAAGTACAAACGCGACTTCACGCCGTTGTCGCCCGAGTGCGACTGCTACACCTGCGAGAACTACACGCGCGCCTACATCCACCACCTGTACAAGGCCAAGGAGATGGTGTCGGCGACGCTGATTTCCATCCACAACGAACGCTTTGTGGTGAAAATGGTCGACGACGCCCGCCTGGCCATCGAGGCCGGCACGTTCTTCGAGTTCAAGGCCGAAACTTTGCGCCGGTACTACCCGAAAAAGTAAGCCCGCGCCGAATCAGACGGGTTCCCGCATGCCCTGCGGTGCGGGGATGTCGTTGTGGACATTCGATGGTGGTAGACCATGGGCGAATGTCCACAACGGCCCCCGGAGCGTTACAGACCCGCTAAAGCCGCCGCGTATGAGGGTTCGTTGCGCTTAAACCACCTGATCACCCAGGTGGTCAGCGGGATGAACAGAAACTCCACGGCGGTTTTGTAGACAAAGCCCACCAGCACATAGTTGGCGAACATGGCGAAGCCCACAATGCCAATAACCGGCGCGGCGATGGCACAGAAAATCAACGTGTCAACAAATTCCCCCACACCGCTGGACCCCATCAGACGGGCCCACAGCTTGCGCTCACCTTGGCGGGCTTTGAGCCTGACCATGATCCACGAGTTGATGGTCTGCCCGGCCAAGAACGCCAACAAGCTGGCCAACACAATTTGCGGCACAGGCCCCAACGCGTCTTCCAAGGCCTGCTGCTTGGTGACACCGTAGTCGTCGGTGAAACCAGGCAGCGCAATGATCACCCAGTACGTCAGGGACGCAAAAATGGACAGCGCAAAGGTGGTCAAGATGGCTTTGCGGGCCACCTTGAAGCCGTAAATCTCGCTGATGACATCACCCAGAATGTAGGCGAAGGGGAAAAGGAAGAACCCTCCGTCGGTCACGACGGGCCCAATCAGCACTCCCTTGGAGGCACCAATATTGGAGAGAATAACAATCACCGCCATGCACGCCAGCAGGATCCCAAAGTAGGGGCTTCCGACGGCGGCGAAGGAGGGGGTGGCGCGGGCGCCTGGTGAAAGCGGGGTTGCCGAAGCATTGCCTTGCAGCGAGGACATGATGGAGTCTCAATTTTCTCTAGCTAAGTGGTTCGCTCATACCGGCATCTCCCGGGGGAGGTGGCGCCCGTCGGCTGTATTATCACTGGACCCGTCTACACCCAGGTCATCCCCAATTCTGCCATGAGCTGCCCCTTCTGCCCACCCGGGCACCCTATGGCATGGGCCGCAACGAAACGCCGGGCTGACATTTCAGCGGACGGCGGCCACCTGGGTCAGCTGCAACCCGCTGGCCCCAGCCGCTAGCATCGAGCTATGACTTCCTGGCAGAAAGATGTCCTCGGCCCGAACTTTGAACAGCTCACCCTTGATTTGCCCACCGGTTCGCTGGCCACCCTGGTCCGCTACACCGGTGATGGCGCGGAGTGGAACCCCTCGCCCCTGACGGGCGCCGATGTCCTGTATGTCCATGGCTGGTCGGACTATTTCTTTCAGCGCGAGCTTGCCGAATTCTGGCACCACGCGGGCGCAAACTTTTATGCACTGGATCTGCACAACTATGGCCGCAGCCTGCGTCCGGGTCTTGTTCCGGGCCAGGTTGCCTCCCTCACCGAGTACGACGACGACATTGCCGCCGCGCTGGAGGCCATGGGCCGGCGCGTGGGACGTGAGGAAGTATTGGCCATGCCGGCAGTCGATGAGGAAGCCGATCAACAGTTCTTTGAACTGGCGTTCCTGGATCAGGCCCGGCAGCGCCTCGGCGCCGCCCTTGATGCCCTGACAGGCCGCGAACGCGCCGCGGTCCACCAGGTCCCGCACGAACGACCCTTGGTGCTGCTGGGGCACTCCACCGGCGGACTGACCCTGAGCTTGTGGGCGGCGCGGCACCCTGATGCGGCGGCCGCCGTGGTCCTTAACAGTCCCTGGCTGGAGTTCCAGGCGACCGAAATGGGGCGGGCCATGGTGGCGCCCCTCATTTCCGCGCGCAGCCGGTTCAAACCCCTGACACCCCTGCCGCCGATCGATCCGGGCTTCTACACCCGGGCCGTGTCAAAACGCTACGACGGGGAATGGGACTACGAATCCCGGTGGCGCCCGGACCGTGGCTTCCCCGTCACCCCCGCATTCATAAACGCCGTGTTTCAGGGTCAGGCGCAACTGGCCCGCGGTTTGGGGATCAAGGCCCCCGTGTTGGTCATGCTGTCGGACAAGAGTTATCTGCAACCCAAATGGTCCACCAACGTGCTGGCCGCCGATGTGGTGCTGAACGTGGACTCAGTGGCCAAAAGGTCCCTCGACTTGGGCCTTGATGTGACGCTGCACAGAATTCCCGGCGCCTTCCACGACGTCTTCCTTTCCCCGGCCGAGATCAGGGCTCAGGCGTACGCCGGCATGGGCCGGTGGGTGGAGGCTGCCCTCGACGCGGCTGCGCAGCGGCGCTGGCAGGAACGAACAAGTTAGTTCGGGGCACCTGCTTACGCAACTGTGAAAGTGCTGCCACCAGTATTCGAGGTGAGAAACTTCCCCCATGTTCTGGCTAGGCTGGGGGCGTGACTATTTTGCGCCCTGTCTTGGCGGCCCAACGACTCCTAGCCGACGAACCGGCTTGGAAAATGCTCCGCGGTGGCAACGCCGCCATTGCGGTGGCCCTGCTGGGTATTCACTTGGGCGGGGAGGACCGCCGCCTGCTAGCTCCAGTCTTGTTCGAGCGCCTCGAAGAAGACTTGGAAGAGTTGCGTGGACAAGGCCTGGACCTACCGCAGACGGCTCAGGCCTACTGCACCAGTTGGCGCAATGACGGTATTTTGATCCGCCGTACGGCCGAAGACGCCAGGGAGGAAACCTTCGAACTCTCCCAGGGCGCCCTGACGGCCATCCGCTTCGTCGGGCAGCTGGCAGAACCCTCCGCGTCAGTCACCGAATCGCGGCTGGCCACAATCTTGGACCGGCTCCGGGTACTGGCCAGGGACACTGACCCAGACACCGCAACCCGCCTGGCTGCCCTGAATGACGAGCGGGCGCGGCTGGACGCGCACATTGAGCGGGTCGCCGCGGGCGAGGCGGAGGTGCTGCCCGCCGACCAGGCTGTGGAGCGTATCCGGGACATCCTGGCGTTGATCGAGGAAGTGCCCGCTGACTTTGCCCGCGTCAGGGCGGAGCTGGAGAAATTGAATAGGGGCCTGCGTGAGCAGCTCATTGAGCAGGAAGGCCCCCGCGGCACCGTCCTGGAGGACATTTTTCGCGGCGTCGATCTGCTCCAACAATCCGAGGCGGGCCGCAGCTTCACAGCATTCTATGCACTGCTGCTGGACCCGGAACGGGGCCTGGAATTTGAGGACAGCGTCAACGGCATCATGGACCGGCCGTTCGTGAAGGAACTCAGCCCGTCCCAGGCACGCACCCTGCGCCGCATCCTGCCCACGTTGCAGGACCGCAGCTCGGAAATTCACGGTGTCATGACAGCGTTCAGCCGCAGTTTGCGCCGCTTTGTCCAAAGCCAGGAATTTGTTCAGGACCGGCTCATCAATAAGAACTTGCGGGCAGCCTTGCGCCACGCCATGGAAACGTCCCAAACCGTGAAACCGTACGCGAAAACAGGACTCGCCCTGGATCTGACAAGTGTTCCACTGAATTCAGTCTCGGCCCTGAAACCGCACAACCCGGCAGATTTTGAGTCAGCCCAGGACATTGTGCACCACGAAAGCGAACCGGTAAACATCGAGGAGCTGCGGGCGCTGGCCCGCGCCTCCGAGATCGACATGGCCGAGCTGACGGGCAACGTCAATGCCACCCTTGAACGGCTCCAGGCGGCCACCATCGCTGATGTTTTGCGTTTGTTCGAGGCAAGCCAAGGTGTGGCCAGCGTGGTTGGCCTGCTGGTACTGGCCGAGGAACACGGCGCACGGCTCGAGGGCCGTGAGGATCTGCGTTGGACTTCCACCCAAGGCTCTCCCATGCACGGAACCGTAAACCGCTATCTCTTCACCGACAGGATCGCACCATGAGCCCCACCTTCGACAATCAGGCCGGGCCCTCTCCCCACGAGGGTCAGGACGTGGGTGCCGCCGTACTCTGGGACGGTGATTCCGGCACACTGCGCGAGTCCTCCAGACGCGCCCTGGTCCAGCTCCTCCGCGGCCCGTACCTATCCGCCGCCAATCATGGGCGGCTGTGGACGGCGCTGCTGGCGGATGAGGACGCCATCCGTTCCAGCCTGTCCGATCTATTCTTGGAACTTGTCACCGACGACGCCGCACAGGTGGCGTTTGTGCGCAATGCCGGTGCCGATATTGACGCCCCCAAGGTCATGCGGACGGCGACACTGACGTTCCTTGACACGGCCCTGCTGCTGCACCTGCGCCAGCAACTGCTCCATGAATCCACCGGCAACAAGGCCATTGTGGGTGCCGATGAAGTTGCCGACCAGCTCCAGGTGTATCGGGGCAAGGACGGGGCCGATCCCGCCGGATTCGCCAAGCGCATCAGCACCTCGTGGCAGAAGATGGTCAAGTATGGGCTGCTGTCGACGACGTCCACGGATGGCCGCTTTGTCATTTCACCTGTCCTCCGGCTGGTGTTTGGACCCGAGGAGATTGCTGCCGTGCGTCAGGAGTACCGCCGCCTGGCGCAGGGTTCGCGCACGGAGAACATGCTCGACGCCGAAAGTGCCGCGGTTGTGGAGGAGAGCGAATGAGTGCCTTGGAATCAGGCTTGAAGCGCGGAAAGCAGCGTCCGGGACAGTGGCGACTTGACCGTGTGGAGGTGCTCAACTGGGGCACGTTTCAGGGCCACCACGGCGTGGATATTGCCCGCAAAGGGTTCCTGCTGACGGGGCATTCAGGTTCCGGAAAGTCGTCGCTCGTGGATGCCATCGCGGCCGTGCTCACCCCACGCGGGAAGCTGCACTTCAACGCGGCAGCCCAGGACACCTCAACCCGTGGGGATGACAGGAGCCTTGTCAGCTATGTCCGCGGCGCGTGGCGGCGCAGTGCCGATGAGGAAACCGGTGAGGTTTCCAGCGACTACCTCCGTCCCGGGGCGACCTTTAGCGGGGTCCTGCTGCGGTATTCCAATGGCCTGTCCGGGGCTGAGGCGAAGCCCCTACTCCTGATCAAGCTGTACCATCTGCGCCGTGGCTCCAACGCGAGCGCGGATGTCAGCGAGTTGAGCCTGCTTCTCAATGAGGACGCCTCGCTGCCTGAGTTTGTGGAACATCTGCGCAGCGGTATTGAAACCCGGCGCATCAAAAACGCCTGGCCGCAGGCACTGACCATCACCGACAAGCATTCAGCGTTTGCCAGCAAGTTTTGCCGGGTTTTGGGTATCTCCGGGGACAACGGGGTGCTGTTGCTGCACAAGACGCAATCGGCCAAGTCGTTGGGAAGTCTGGATGACTTGTTCCGTTCGTTCATGCTGGACAAACCGAAAACGTTTGAGCTGGCCGAAAACGCCGTCTCGCAATTTGCTGAGCTTTCGGAGGCGCACCGCCTGGTGGTGGAGGCCCGCAACCAGGTGACACAACTGGGCATGCTCGAGGATCCCATAGCAGTGTTTGAGGAAAACAGTGCCCTGGCGGCCGCGGCGGAAATCCATGGCGCCGCCCTGCCAACTTTCAAGGATGCCTGGCGGCTGGGACTGGCGCAGGAGGCACGCAAGGGCGCCGACGCCGTCGTGCGCTCAACCCGACACAGGGCGCAGACGGCCGCGACACAGGTGGCCGAGCTGGCTGACGCCCACTCGCTGGCTCAACGCCAGGTTGACCAGCAGGGCGGGGATGCGCTCAAGACGCAACGGGAGTGGATCTCCCTTGCGCAAAAAAACGAGCGTGACATCCGGTCCCGACGGGCGGAGCTTGAGGCTCGTCTTGCGGCCGTGAAGATCGAGTTTCCGGCCACCTTCGAGCAGTTCCAGGAGCTGCGCGCCACACTAGGCCACGAGCGTGCCAGCTTTGACGCGGCTAAGACGGCCAGTGACGGCACCGTTTTGGCCATCCACGAGAGATTGGCCGCAGCCAAGGCGCGGGTGCGCTCACTGGAAACGGAACTGCGGTCGCTGCACCTGCGCCGTTCCAATCTGGACGACAGGCTGATCCAGGCCCGTGCCCGGGTGGCGGACACTGCCGGGTTGCCTGTTTCGGCGTTCCCCTTTGCCGGTGAGTTGTTGGAAGTACGGAAGGAGTTCGGCGCCTGGTCCGGGGCCATTGAGCGGGTCCTGCGCCCCCTGGCGACAGTCATGCTGGTACCTGCCACCCACCTGACACGTGTGCGCGACGCGGTCGACGAACTGTTTTTAGGCACCCGGCTGGTGTTTGAAGCGATTCCTGTGCGTTCGGCGGCTCCCCTGCCAGCAAGCTCCGAGCGCTCCCTCATTCACCGGGTAGAGGTGGCCCCGGGCCCCATGGCCGGCTGGCTCAACTCGGTGCTGTCGCGCAATTACGACTACGAATGCGTTGATTCCCCCGCCGAGTTGGCCACCACCACACAGGCGGTGACCCAGGCCGGGCAGGTCAAACGCTCCGCCACCCGGCATGAAAAAGATGACCGCCACCGTGTTGATGATCGCAGTCACTGGGTGTTGGGCTTTGACAACCAGGAGAAGATCGAGCACCTGACGGCTCTGGCCCAGACTGCCAGGGCCGAGGAAATCACCTACCGCCGCGAACTTGATGCCTGCCAGGGCGAGATGGATGCCGCCAGAAGCAGGATTGAGGCCATGGCTGCCCTGCACGATTCGGACTGGCAGGACCTTGACGCGACGGCTGCCGCCGAGTTGCGCCGGTCCCGCGAGGAACGATTGGCCCAGATGCTGGCCGCCAGTGGCGATCTCCGCGCTGCCGAGGCCGCCGCGCTCGAGGCACACCGACGCGTGGTTGCGGCGAAGGATGCCGAGACGGCTTGCCTCAACGAAGCCGCCGCGGCCACCGCCGTGCTGTCCGGCATCAGCGTCGTCATAGCGGAACTCAGTGCCAGCGTGGACCTCGCCCACCCGACCCCCACCCACATTGCGAAGGCGCTTGAACAGCGCTTTTATGCCATCCGCAGGAACATCACCCACGAGCGGATTGACAGCGACGCCATGAAAGTGGCCGGCCAATTGGCGGGGGAGGAAAAGCGGGCCACAGCATTGGCTGACAAGGCCCGAACAACGTTTGCAACCCTCGCAGGTGACTTCTCCCGCCGCTGGCCCTCAAAAGCGGCAGATCTCACGGCCGCTATTGAGGACAGGGCGGGCTATCTTGCTGTCCTGGAACAACTGCGCACGGACAGGCTGCCTGACTTTGAGGCACGCTTCTTTGAATTGCTCGAACGCCAGTCGCAACAAAACGTGGCCCAACTGGCCAATGAGATCCGTCGCGCCCCGGCCGAAGTCCGTGAACGGATTGCCCCCGTCAACTCCTCCCTGGGACGATCAGTTTTCGATGAAGGCCGTTTCCTAAAAATCACTGTCAAGGAAAACCGCACCGAGGCTGGCCGAGCATTTCTTGCGGATCTGCAGACCATCAGCGCCGGTTCGTGGGTGGAGCAGGAGCATGGCGCCGCGGAGGCGAAATTTGAGGTCATGCGCCGCATGATGGAACGCCTGGCATCCAGCGAGGTGGCTGACGCGTCTTGGCGCAACCAGTGCCTGGACACCCGTTTGCACGTGCGTTTCACGGCCGCCGAGGTCGATCCGGACGGCCATGTTGTCAATGTCCATGACTCCAGCGCGGGCCTCTCCGGCGGTCAGCGGCAAAAGCTGGTCACCTTCTGTCTGGCTGCCGCGCTGCGCTACCAGCTGGCCGCTGACGATGCGGACATCCCGGCGTATGGCACAGTCATCATGGACGAGGCCTTCGATAAGGCGGACAGCAAGTTCACCCGCATGGCCATGGACATCTTCACCGAGTTCGGCTTCCACATGGTACTGGCCACTCCCCTGAAACTGCTCCAAACATTGGAGGATTACATTGGCGGCATGGCAGTGGTGACTTGCAAGGACTTCCACGACTCCCGTGTTGGTTCGGTCTCCATTGACGGTACGACGCCGGCTCCCGGGTCTAGTCCTGCGCTTGCCGAGGCTGTGGTTGCCGAAGAGGTGGCCGAGGCTGCCGTTGCCACCAATGACGGGCACTTGTTTTGAGCCCC
This sequence comes from Arthrobacter sp. TMN-49, assembly GCF_054511095.1. Lineage (NCBI taxonomy): Bacteria > Bacillati > Actinomycetota > Actinomycetes > Micrococcales > Micrococcaceae > Arthrobacter > Arthrobacter sp. TMN-49. Next base: position 128,854 of record NZ_JBTNDH010000001.1, read on the forward strand.
GCCCCCGTCACGCAGGAGGCTGCCCGTGCGCAGGCGCTCAAGAAGTATCAACGCCACTGCGGTCAGTGGGCCGCCGCGACGCCCACGCCAGCCCCTGCCCTGGCACTGCCGCTGCACCCGCCCACGGAGGCGCAAGCCCTGAAACAAGGTCGGGCGGCCATCGACTGGGTCGGTTCGTGGAACGGCATCGCCGGAGTTATTTGGAGCGAACGGCAGTGGGCCAGCCTAGGCCGCCAACGCGTACCGGGACGGCTCGTGCTCGAGGGCCCGATCGACGTCGCCCGCTTCTGCGGGACGCTTTCGCATTGGCGCAGAATCAGCGAGCGGGCCGCGCGGCTCATGGAGTGGGCGGCTGCCACGCCCCGGCCCGCTCCGCCAGGCACGGACTTTCCGGCGGCCGTTGCCCGTTCAATTGTTGCCGTCGAGGCGCTCGACGACGCCGATTTTGCCCGGTTGGCGGGTGTGCTCGACTGGCTGCGGGATCATCCCGAGTCCGGCTTGTACGTTCGCCAGCTGCCCATTCGCGGGGTGGATTCAAAATGGGTTGGCGCCCATCGCGGACTGGTGGAGCGCCTCCACTCAGCCGCCACCGGTGCCGAGGGGCTGGGCCTGGCCAAGGCGCCCGGCACCATTCGGGTCCGCTTCCTTGATCCAACCTTGGCACCGGGCGGTCTGGTTGATGTGGGTGCGCCCGCGGCGTCGTTGGCCGCTCTGGAGCTGGCACCCAGCACCGTGTTTGTGTTTGAAAACCTGGAATCCGTGCTGGCCATGCCGCCCATGACCGGCGCCGTGGTGGTGCACGGTTCCGGTTACGCGGTGGACAGGCTCGCCGCCATTCCGTGGATCCGCGCGGGGCGCATCCTCTACTGGGGCGACCTGGACAGCCACGGATTTGCCATCCTGAACCGTTTCCGTTCCTACGGCCTGGCCGTCACCACTGTCCTGATGGACGTGCCCACCCTCGACGAGTACATGGACTTGTGTGTGCCCGAGCCAAAGCCCGCGACGGGCACGTTCGCCCACCTATTGCCGGAAGAACGGCACGTCATGGCCGAGCTGGCGGCCCGCGGCAATGTCAGGCTGGAGCAGGAACGTTTGGAGTGGGCATACGCCCTCGCCGTGCTGGAAGCCGCCAGAACCCGTCAGGGAGGACCTGCCCAAAGCTGAGGTGTCCACGCCAGGCTGAACGGGGAGCCGGCCTGGGACCCTCCCATCAGCGTTGTCCGACGCGTGGAGAGACATCCTGTATCAGTAGCGTCGTGTCCTTCGAAAGGGCGTCAGAGACTAGTCTTAGGTGCTTGGCAACAGTCTGGTCGATCGGAATATCGTCCAGGCTGCATCCTGCGGAAGCAAGCAATAGTAGGGCGCTGAGCGCAAGTGCTCGCCCGGCGCTTAAAGGCCGCAAGAAATGTCCTGAGTTGACGGATCGTGCGCCGCTGGGGACCGGCTGGTTGCAACGTTGGCGCGCCTTGTTCCGCCGCTAGGAGGCTTGGCCCTTTGTTGCTGAACTTTGTACGTACATTGAGTACCCACCGCGCACCCTTTCCCGACTTGACCGACTTTCAGCCTGGGAGAACTGCAGCTAACTGTCGCGGTCACTGTGACTGCTTGGCTAATGCTGAGTCCGGTAACGGCACTCGCGAACGTTTCTAGTCGGCGAGAAATCCACAGTTTCATAATTCCCTAATAAATTGCATATTCAAATGGAATTACCTAAGGGTAAACATAGATAGCGAAATTTATGCCGCGCCGCCGTTACAGGCTATCAATTTGTTACGCAATTTTCCTTGGGGCAGGCATGTACGGCAAATGACTTGTCCAATTGGATAACTATTACGGCAATACTCCTGTTCAATTGGACATTATTTCGGCTTCTGGACTCGCCGTGATTGTGCATCTTCGTTCAGGCCCACGCCAATATCTGAGCCGTGCCGGCTGGCGCGCCCTACTGCCCGATTTCGGTGCGCACGGCAAACAGTTCCGGGAAGAATGTCAGCTCCAGGGCCCGTTGCAGGAAGCCCACGCCGGAGGAGCCGCCTGTTCCGTGCTTCATGCCGATGGTGCGCATCACGGTTTTCATGTGCCTGAATCGCCACAGCTGGAAGTTGTCCTCCAGGTCAACGAGCTCCTCGCACGCCTCGTACAAGTCCCAGTGCGCATCCGGCGCTTCATAGACAATCTTGAACAGCTGCACCAGATCGGCGTTGAACACATGGGCGCGGGTGACGTCGCGGTCCAGGATTTCGGCCGGGACGGCAAAGCCTCGCCGTGCCAGCAGGCGCAAAAATTCGTCGTACACGCTGGAGCTCTCCAGCAGCTCCGCGAGCAGCTCGTGGGCGGCCGGGTCACCGGCGAATACCTTCAGCATGCCGGCGTTCTTGTTGCCCAGCAGGAATTCCACGGCCCTGTACTGGTACGACTGGAAGCCCGAGGACGAGCCCAGATCGCCGCGGAACTGTGCGTATTCGCTCGGGGTCAACGTGGCCAGCACGCTCCACTGCTCCGTCAGCGAGCGCTGAATGTGTTTGATCCGGGCCACGCCCTTCATGGCCGCCCGCAAATTGTCCTCGGAGAGGTACACCCGCACGGCGCGCAGCTCGTGGAGCACCAACTTCAGCCACAGTTCCGAGGTCTGATGCTGAATGATGAACAGCATCTCGTCGTGGTGTTCGGGCTTGCTGACGGGCTGTTGGGCGCTCAGCAGCGTATCCAAGGCCAGGTAGCCGCCGTAACTCATTTTGTCGCTGAAGTCCGTCTCAATACCGGATTCGATCTTGCGGGTGTTCTTGGGCATACCTTTTCCTTTTCCCGATGCGCTCACCCACCAACCCTACGCCCGGCCCAGCAATTCCAGCACAAGATCCCGGCAAATGGCGTACGACTCCGAGCCGACGTCGATCAGCTCAAAGTGATCCCCCGGCACCCTGATCAGCTGCGCGTTGCCGCCGGCCGCGACCGCCGCGGAAACGTAACTTTCACTCTGGGAGGCGGGCACGTCGGCGTCGTCCATGGCCTGGACGGCAAGAATCGGCACCGGCAGGGGCACCGCGGCGAGCGGGTCTGCCAGCGCCACGTTCGAGCCAAGGAGCGCCGTCACGGCGTTGTTGCTCAACCCGAGCTGCTGCGCCTGTCCAAGGTTCAGCAGCCCTGACTGACTCACGACGCCGGTCACCGCCACTGCCGGCTGCCCACCGACCGCTCCGGGCGGGAAAGCTGACCGGCCCGCCGCCCAGACACCCAGCTGTCCGCCGGCCGAATGGCCTAGAACCGCCACACCGCCAAGATCCAGGCCGTGTTCGGCGGCAGCAACAGTCAGGGCGTCAATGCCCGCGGAAATGTCCAAAAACGTGGTGGGCCAGCCGCCGCCATTGCCCATGCGGCGGTATTCCAGGTTCCAGGCAGCCACCCCGTGCCGTGCCAGATCGGCGGCCAAGGGCGCACCCAGATCGGCCGAATAGGCGCTGCGCCAGTACCCGCCGTGAATCACCACCACAACACCTGCCACGCTCCTGCGCACCGGCAGGTACAGCTCCGCCCACTGTGCAGGATCTGTGCCGTAGACGTAGCGCTGGGCGGTGATATGACTCATAGCAGTAGCGTACCGAAAGGGGCCCTTTTGTTTGTGCGCACCGTTCATAGCGGGTGTTGCGCCAGTGACAGAGCTGCGCGTCATCGGCCGCCAATGAAGCGCTCAGGCAGCCTGACGCAGAGGACGTGCCGGCCCACAGCCTGACAGCCTGCGGGAATCTTCTGCGCGGCCTGCCGGTTGCCGCAAGTACACACACGAAAGGCACCACCACCATGAGTTCAACAATGAAGGCCATGACCTACGCACAATACGGCGGCACAGAGGTCTTGGCAGAAACCCAGCGCCCCATCCCCAAGGTCTCCCCCGGCGCCGTCCTGATCCGGGTCAAGGCCGCAGGCGTCAACCCCGTTGACTGGAAGGTCATGTCCGGCGGTCTGGATCCCTTCATGGACATCAATTTCCCCGCGACACCGGGCTGGGATGTTGCCGGCGTGGTGGAGGCAGTTGGCTTTGACACCCCCGAGTTCGCTGTGGGCGATGAGGTCTACTCCTACGGACGCCGCGACACCGTCCAGGGCGGCAGCTTTGCCGAGCTCATTGCCCTGCCCGCAGCCATTGTTGCCCGCAAGCCCCCATCCCTGTCATGGGAGCAGGCCGCGGCACTTCCGCTGACGGGCATGACGGCCCAGCGCACACTCGATGCCTTGGGCCTGACAGCTGGCCAAACCTTGCTGATCCACAACGGATCCGGCAGTGTGGGGCGCACAGCCATCCAGCTGGCCGCGCTGGCCGGCGCGCGCGTCATCGCCACGGGATCGGCCAGAAACCACGAACGGCTCAGCGAACTGGGCGCCGAACCGGTGGAATACGGTGCCGGCCTGGTGGAGCGTGTGCGCGCCCTGGCCCCCGACGGCGTGGATGCTGTGGCTGACTTTGCCGGCGACGTCCTGGCCGACACACTCGCCCTGCTCAACGACGGCGGCCGGCACGCATCCATCGCCGACTGGACGGTTCCTAGCCACGGCGGGGCGTACATTTGGGTTCGCCCCGACGCTGCGGAACTGGAGCGCCTAAGCGTCCTGGTTGACGACGGCACGCTCAGCGTGGATGTGGCACAAACTTTCCCCATGCAAGGGGCCGCCCTCGCCTTTGCCGCCAGCATGTCCGGCCACGGCACCGGCAAGATTGTGCTCACCGAGTTCAGCAACTAGGGACAAAAGTTCGTCAGGTGGCAGCAGGTTACTTCCCTGACGGATTCGACGGCGGGCGCGGCGTTCGCACGAATGCTGCGCCCCGTAGTCGTGCCCCCGGCTGTGGCGACTACGGTTAAGGGAGACCCTCCCCGTCAGCACCAAGGAACCCAGTGGCCAAGAAGTCCAAGAGCACCAAGAAGTCCCGTTTCGGCAACCCGGCAAAGGCAGCCGCCGACGCCGCCGAGCGCGCAAACCTCATGTCCCTGGCCGACGTCCGGCTGGACCGCGCCATGGAGGCATTGTCCCCGGGATTTGCGCTGTGGCTGGAAGGCCAAACGGACGGCGATAAGGACATTGACTTCAGCTTGATGGTCCTTGACGACTTCTTCGACATGTACCGGATCCTTGAACCGCAGACCGACGCCCTGTCGCTGGTGCCCGATGCCGTGCGGGAGGTCATGGAGGTCTCGGCTGACGCCAACCCCCAGTCAACCTTTGCCTTGCGCAGCGGCGTCCGGGACTATGTGAACTACCTGGTCCAGGCCTCGCTCTGGACGGGCACCCCCGGTGACCTGGTTGAGCTGGCGGAGGTGTTCAAGCAGCCCGCGTGGCCCGGCCTGGACCCCGCCACGGAGCTGAACTTGGCCGCACTGCTGCCCGCCGCTAATATTGGCCCGGACTTGCCCGACCCGGCAGATTATGACTTCCCGGCTGTGGTCGTCCCCGCGCTGACAGCCGAACAGTTCATCGCGGCCGCGGCCAGCTCCCCGCTCTGGCAGAACACCGTTGCCCTGCTGGCTTGGGTGGGCGAAGGCAGGGACACCACCACCAAGGGAATCCTGCGGAAAAAAGACCGGGCTGAAGCCGCGGCCGCACTGCGCCACAGCGGTGCCGGGATTCTCGCCGAGGCGGCCAAAGCAGCAGCAACGACCGCCGAACTGACGGCCGAAAGCATGGACAGGCTCAAACTGTACTGGCACCTCCTAGCCAGCGCCGGGCTGATCCAATTCGAGACTGGCAAGGTGTTTGTGTCGGCCAGCGCCACGGACGCCCTGGCACATGAGTCATCCATGGCGGAGACGTTCGTCGACATGCTGGGGACGTTCATCTTCGTGTCGACCCTGACTGGTTCCCAAGAGGGAGCCTACGAGCCCTGGCACCTGGACATGGCGTCCTTCATGGTCCGGTGCGGCTCTGCAACCCCGCCGGCATCCGCCGCCCTTGCCACTGCTCTTCAAGCACCCGACACAGCTGACCCGCAGCTGCTCATCCGTGCCAAGAACGTGGCCAGCTGGGCTGCGGAGGGCCTTGTCACTGTTGGCGAGGACATCGTCGTCCCGGCCGCATTCCGCCTGGATCTGGTTGACATGCTCAAGGACGACTTCGGTGTTGCGGCCGTGGGACCGGGCGCCGGACTGGACCTGGCCGCACTACTTGGCGCGGGCTGATCAGCCTTCTCCGTGGTGCGCTGGCAGCGGCCCGCCACGCGGAAGGTTCCCGCCGCCGTCGTCCCCGAAGCGACTACGGTTAAGTCATCACACACTCGAGGGATAGGAACGTTCGTGACAAAGAAGTCCAAGAACACCGGGGCATCCCGGCTGGACAACCCGGCACAGCCCGCCGCCCCGCATCAGGTGTTGTCCTTCACCGACGCCGTTGCCCACAAGGCGATGGATCCCCTCCTGCCCGGCTTCGAGGAATGGGCCATCGCCGCCGGGGTTGACGCCGAGCAGGCCAGCTGGCTCGCCGCTTTGCTGCTGGACTTCTTTAAGAACTACGCCAAAAGTGTCCCGGCCCCGGATGCCACGAACCTGGATGTGGAGATGTCCACGCTGCTCCTTGAATCGGCGGGAAGTTTTCACCCCGAAATGCGGGTGAGCATGGCTCTTGCCCTGAACTCGTTCCTGAAGTTCTTGCTCACAACCCTGGCATGGACCGGCACACGGGACGCCCTGGTCGAGTTGCTGGACATCACGGGCCGGGATTCCATGGCCCCGCCCAACCCCAAGCTGGCCGCCTACGTGGCCCATCAGAGCCTGGACCCGACGGAGGCCGGGGCGGACCGCGCCACCAGGACCTACGTTCGCTGGGCTGCGGCGTTACTGGAGTGGATCGGCACGGGCCGCGAGCTGACCCCGGCGGGTGCTGTCCGCCGCAAGGACATTGCCGGTGCCGCCGCCTGCGTTGACATGAACGCCGTGGGGGCCGCCACCTCCCGGGCGCATCAACCGGCGGGGGCTCCGGTTTCGGTCACGTCCATGACAGCGCTGCCGCGCCTGATGGAGTACTGGCAGGCGCTGATAGACACCGGACTCATCAGAACTGCCGGGAAGCGTGTCACTGTGACCCGAGCCGGCCAGACCTTCCGCAACAATCCGGCCGGCGCCCTCAACGACACCGCCGTACTGGCATATTTCCTGTACTGCGACGCCATCATCCCGTACCCCGGCTTTAACCCGGACGAGTCAACCATGGTCAAGACAGCCCGGGCACTGGCCACGGCGGCCTCGAACAGGCCCGATAGCACTGATACCCTCCTCGCCCCCGAACACCCCTTCGCTCCCGGGGAGGTCCAGGCCATGATGGTGGCCGCCTCGCTCCGGCGGTTGGCCGCCACGGGCCTCGTCGAAATAGGCACTCACATCACAGTTCCGCCGTCCCTGCGCAGTGCCTTGTCGTCGGCCCTGGAACTCCTCGACGACGAAATCGACGCGGCCCCGGCCAGCACCTGAGCGGATTTAGCGACCCAAGAACTCAATGGCCCACCAAGGTCGCCAACTACTCACGTAGCGTGAGATTCCGCCAGCAACGGCAAGGTCTTTGCCTCGGGAAGGGCCCAGTTCGACCACAAGGCAGGCCGGTTGGTCCGTGATTTCGCGACGTGGTGAGCATGCCCCGGAATCTCGCAAACGACCGTTCGGAAAACATTCTCAACGACGATTCCTGTGGCTGAATCCGCTGTCACGGCACCCCAATGTAAAACTGGGCAGATGACTGTTCATCTCATCCCTGTCAGCGCCCAACGATTCCCTGCATGGCTCGAACGAAGCCGCAGCGAATACGAATCCGATCTTGTTGCGACAGGTGAGTCTTCACAGGAGGCCCACCGGCATGCACGTGAGAGCATCGACGCTTCGTTTCCTGCCGGCATCCCGACAACAGATAACGCCGTGTTCGATGTCGTTGACGACACAGGGACAATCGCCGGCTACCTCTGGATAGGCACAGACAGCTCTGAAGACAGCCACTCATGGTGGGTCTGGGACATAGTCGTCAACAAGGAGCAGCGCGGCAAGGGGCTTGGTCGGGCAACCATGAAACTCGCAGAGGACTACGCGCGTTCCCAGGGCGCCCACACCTTGGGGCTCAGCGTCTTTGGATTCAACCACGCAGCCCGGGCGTGGAGGAGTTCGTGAACAAGCAGCTGCTGTACGTAACCGGGTGCTAGTGTGCCGGAACTTGAAACGTCTCGACGGTGAAATCGAGCAGCGCCTGTGCCCGGGGACTGAGCCGGGAGCCTTTGAGCCAAATGCCCGACATGGTTGTCTGGCTGACGGGTGGAGCCAGCGAGCGGACCGCCACGGGAAGTCCTTCCATGGAAACCGGTGCCCAGTTCGGCCGGGACATCAACAGTCCATAGCCCAAACCCCGACCCACCAAGGCCTGGACCAAAATGATCTGCGGCATGTGTGCCACGATGTTCGGGCGCAGGCCGCGGTCGGCAAAAACGCGGTGGGTGTTGGCCGTGCTGGGGCTGGCGTCATACATGATCAACGGTTCCGGGGCCAGTTCCGCCAGATCGACGGTTGCCTGCCGGGCCAGTGGATGATCAATGGGTAGCACCACCTGAAGCTCAGTCTCGTAGATGGTTCTTCGTTGAAATTCGGTCGATAGTTCCATGTCGTAGACAATCGCCAGATCCAGCTGGCCACTGCCCAGTGCCGGCAGCAACTCGTCGTGGGTCCCCACCACCACCTCCACGTCCACGTCGGGGTGGAGTTTGGGAAATCCGGCCAGTATGGCGGGCAGCACGCTGGCGGCAAAGCTGGCGAAACAACCCAGTTTGACGGGCCCCTTGAGTTTCCCCTGGGCACCGCTCATCCCCGCCACCAGATCGTCGGCCTCGTTCAGCAATGCCCGGGCCTTCACGGCAAAGTATTCCCCGGCCGGGGTGAGCGCCAGCCCCCGCGCCTTGCGGCGAATACACAGCTGTTCACCCACGGAGTTTTCCAGCCGCGTAATGGCCTGGGACAGCGCAGATTCGGAGAAGTGTAAAAAAGCTGCGGCCTCACTGAGTGTGGCAAAGTCGGCCAGCGCCACAAACAGCTCCAGCTGGCGGAGGGTGAACTTGGACACGAGACTTTTTCTTTCATTTAGCCGAATATGTAGTCCTACTTTTATAAGTTTACTCGCAGAAGTATTTTTGTGACACTGATTACATCCCGATACTCGGTCCGCAGCCGCAAGGGTGCGTGCGGGCCTGTCGGTACCTTCGGACCAAAATCAAGGACTACGACCATGAGCAACTCAAGAGCAGTTGACACACGGCGCACGCAGCGACGCGTCGCTTTGCCACTCTCATCGGCACCACCGTCGAGTGGTACGACTACTTCATCTACGCCACGGCGGCCGGCCTGGTGTTTGCCCACCTGTTCTTTGAGCCGGCAGGACCTCAGATCGGCCTGCTCCTCTCCTTCGCCTCCGTGGGCATCAGCTTCCTGTTCCGCCCGCTCGGCGCTTTCCTGGCCGGTCACTACGGCGACAAGATAGGCCGCCGCGGCGTGCTGGTCATGACACTGCTGCTGATGGGCGCCTCCACCATGCTGATAGGCGTGCTGCCCACCTATGCCAGCGCCGGCGTACTGGCCCCGATCCTGCTGCTTCTGCTGCGCATCCTGCAGGGTGTCTCCGCCGGCGGTGAATGGGGCGGCGCAGTCTTGATGGCTGTCGAGCACGCGCCAGCCAATAAGCGCGGACGGGCCGGATCATTCCCGCAACTCGGCGTGCCGCTCGGCCTGCTCCTGGCCTCGGGCATCATGGCGCTAATGACGGGCGTCATCGCCCCGGATGAAGCGTTCCTGGCGTGGGGTTGGCGCATCCCGTTCCTGCTGAGCGTCGTGCTCATCGGTGTGGGTTACTTTGTCCGCAGGGCCGTGGAGGAGAGCCCGGTATTTTTGGAGATTGCCGAAAAGAAACAACAACCTAAGGTTCCGATCCTCGAGCTGTTCCGCAAGCACTGGCTGCTGGTCATCCTTGCGGCCCTGATCTTCGCGGGCAACAACGCCGCCGGGTACATGGCCACCGGTGGCTTCATCCCCAGCTACGCCACCAACCCCGACGGCGTCGTGGGCTTGGGCAAGACGCCTGTGCTGATCGCCATGACCTTCGCCGCCGCCATGTGGCTCATCTTCACGGCGCTGGCCGGCGGCATGGCCGACACGATCGGGCGAAAGCGCACCTACGTGATCGGTTTTACCGCGCAGGCGCTGACGGTGTTCCCGCTGTTCCTGCTCATCAACACCGGTGAACTGTGGGCCCTGTACCTGGCCCTGTTCTTGTTCACCTTCGGATTGGGCCTGACGTACGGCCCACAAGCCGCCTGGTACAGCGAGATTTTTCCGGCCTCGATCCGCTTCTCCGGGGTCTCCATCTCTTACGCCCTCGGCGCGATAGTGGGCGGCGCTTTTGCGCCCATGATCGCGCAGGCGCTGCTGCAGGCCACGGGCTCCAGCCTCGCCATCTCCGGATACCTGCTACTCATGACGCTCATCGGGCTGGCTGCTGTCATCATGCTCAAGGACCGCCCCGGGATCGACCTCAGCATCACCAACCAGGCCGAACAAGAGGTTGGCGCCACCATCTTTGACAAGCGCGAACCGGTCGCGGCTTCAGCCCGGTAAGTCTCAAGAACAGGACGACGGCGGCATCCACCTTGGGTGGGTTCCGCCGTCGGGCGTTAAGATCTCGGGGACGGCCGACCGACGGCGGCGCATTCACGCCCGCGCCGCATTAGCCGCGCAGCCAAGAAGGCCACGGCCAGCTCAAGGGCAACGACACCGAGCATTGCCGCGGGCTGCGGATGCGAGTCGGCCGCCCCGGCAAGCTGCGCCCCCATGCCGCCATGGTGGGATCCTGGCTTTGACCCTGACCCCAGGAGAAGTGCCACATGCACCGCCACCATGACCAGGGACATCACGAAGATCAGGCGCACCGCCCGTTCGTGGCCGCGACGCCATACATCCACTGCGCACGGAAGGCAGGCGGCGGCCATGAGCAGCATCAATGCACTTTCCCATGGCATAGCCCTGTGCGCCCACGCCATCCACACGTGCGCCCCCACCGCCGCCAGTGCCACGGCCGCACACAGGCGGACCGGCAGCCGGGCCCACCTGGCGCTGCCCGCAAATTGAGGCGTGTCAGCAGCTGCAGTGGTCATCGCCGCCGGCCCCACCACAATGGTTGGCACCGGCCGGAGCGCTGGCCGGCACATCAAGGACCGGGCTGCGGTCAAAGAAGCCCTCCGGGCGGAGTTTGAAGCCCACCGTGTCGACGGGCATGATGGGCCAGTCCTCCACTCGGGGGAAGTGCGTCAGCCCGAACGTGTGCCAGAGGACGATGTCCTGGCCGTCGAGATCGCGGTCAGCCGCAATGAATGACGGCAGTCCGGCCCCGCCTGAATGCTGGTTGACGAAGTCGCCCGTCGGGTAGCGCTCGTCCTGCGCAAATTGGGTGACCCACAAGTCTTTCGTGGCAAACGTGGCCCGCCTGGCCACCGACGATTCCGGGTCCGCCAACAGCATGGGCTGGCCCTGGGGAAGAAGCTTGTACGCCACCGGCTCGCCCAGCCGGTTCAGTGACGTTGGGTTGGAGACAACCCAGGTCCGGCCGCTGCGCATGTCCGCCTCGCGGACGGCCTGGGACTCCGTGGCCAGGATTGTGCGTTTGCGGGTGAACGCGTTGCCGCGCTCGTTCCCCTCACCCATCGGCACGCGCACCACGTCTTCCTCCTCCACCCGGTTGAGCTGCCCGTCCACGGCCATGTCCAGGCGCGCCCCGAACAGGTGCTGGTGGTACGGTGCGCCGAGCCCCGGCGCCAATTCGGAGGCGTAGGGGTACCCCTTGCCGGGGTAGGCGCTGGTGAAGACAATGCCAGTGGCCTTGGCCTCGAACTCGATGGTGCCGTCCAGGTAGAGGTACCAGTAGAAGCCGTAGTCGTAATTGCCAATGGTCGTGAAGAAGGAGATCACCATGCGGCGGTTGCGCCGGGTGTAGTCAATCCCTGTCCACAGGTCCGAGTGCTTGGCGAGGATGGACCAGTCTTCCTCGTGCATGCAGATGCCGTTGCGGATCTCGCGGGGGTTGCCGAACGCGTCGCTGATGACGGGGCTGAGGTAGGTGATCTCACCGAGGCAGTCGCAGCCAAGCTCCAGGGAGTTCGCGTATTGGCCCACCTGGTATTCGCCGGTATCGAAGTAATTTTGCCAGGACCGCACCGGGGAGGGGTCGCCGTAGGGGACCACCATCTCGGCGATGGATGCGCGGTTGATGATGGAACGAATCCGCCCGCCGTCGTTGAACGCCACGTTGTGCAGGACCACGCCTTCACGGGCGTCGAAGCCGACGTCGAGGCTCCATTTCTCCCACTCGATGTGGTTGCCGCCCGTGAGTGTGAAGCTGGGGCCGTCGGGCTGCGTGATGTTGATCGGTTTTTGGGTTTCCCGCTGCGGGCCGGTGAGCCCGGGGTCAGTGTAGTTACCGTGTTCGGCGGGGACGGGGACCACACCGAAGTCCAACACCTGATCGACAGCCTTGTTGGTGACGTCGACATAGGCCACTAGGCCGTCGACCGGATGGGCCCAGGCGCTGTCTTCGGGGAAATCCTGGACAAAGGCGAGCCCCCGCAGGATGCGCCGGCCCTTTTCCTCCGGGTAGTCAAAGACGCCCGCAGACAGGGGCGCCACGCGCACCTTGGCAACGTCCAACTTTCGCAACTCAAGTGCCTTGAGCCATTCGGGGTGCGTGGCAAGAATTTCCTCCACCACGGCAAACTCTTCTTCCAGAACGGGCAGCTCCCCCGTCACCGCCGTATCCAGCTCGACAGCTGACTCCACGGTGCCGTTTGTCACCGAGACGACAGCATCCTTGGGGGCAGCACCTGAAACATCGAGCAGGAACACGCGGTATCGGCGGTTTACCGCGACCCCGTCCTGCTGCCCCCGAGGCGGATCCAAGAGACCTAGGTAGGCGATGCGTGCTGACTCCGCCAACATTCCGGCGGTCTGAAGGATTTCTCGCACGGAGGCAATTTCAGCGGCCGAGGCCAGCGCGAGTGGCGCGGCGTCGACGTCGTTGGTGACTGTCATGACTACTCTTTTCGTGGGTGGGCGGCCGGAAACCGGTCGTTCACGTTTTTTATTCTATGGTTGTAGAGAATACACACACGTAAGATGCATCACAAGGGATCGAGCTATATCGTCCGGTCCACACCGACCCTCTGGAGAAATTAATTGCCGAAAATTGTCGACCATGACCAGCGGCGGCTTGAGCTGGTCGACGCCACCTGGCGCATCATTGCCCAGCACGGGATCGAGGGCGCCACCATGCGCGAGATCGCTGCGGAGGCCGGCTTTGCCAATGGTGCGCTGAAGCCGTACTTCCCCACGAAGGATGACCTCATCACCTTCGCGTTCGGGCACGTCTTCAATCGGACCAACCAGCGCATTGCGCAGCGGACCGCCGGAAAAGTGGGCATAGAGGCGCTGCACGGCTTCTGCCAGGAGGTGCTGCCGCTGGACGAGGACCGCATCTACGAGGCCCGGATTGTCATCCCCTTCTGGCAAAAAGCCCTCACCGATGCCACCAAGACCGAACTGCATGAGTCATCCATGCACCAGTGGCGCGCCGGACTGCAAGTGCACCTGCACCAGGCTCGAAACAGGGGCGAAGTCACGGCGCCAACCAAGGACGAGGACATCATCAACCAGCTAATGAGCATGCTCTTGGGTGCCCAGATCATTGCCGCCATGTCACCCGGGGAACACTTGCCGGCCCAATTGAACGCCCAGCTGGACGCGTACCTACTGCTGCTCAACCCCGCGAACGGAACGGAACGGCCGTAGCGGAAATTTTTATTCGCCGATGGTCGAAAATAAGTGACAGGAAACACATAAGTCACTAAAGTGGTGGAAAAGTGTTGCCCAACACAAGGGAATTTTCCAATGAACGCCACACTTGAAACCGCCGACGGCGTCCAAACCGCCGTGGCCCATTCCTTTGCCGCATGGCACGACCTCATTTCCAAGTCGTTTGTGCCGCTGCACGTCCGCTCCAGCGACCCCGGTCGTTTCCATGGCCGGCTGCGTTCTCGCCTCCTGGACGAGCTGTCCATCATTGAGGTCACGGCCACCGGGCACAGTGTGCACCGCACACCTGCGCTCATCGCCCGTTCGGACAGGCCGTATTTCAAGCTCAATCTCCAACTGGCCGGCACTGGGCTACTGGTCCAGGACGACCGGGAGGCCGTCTTGGAACTTGGCGACCTGGCGGTGTATGACACCAGCCGCCCGTACACGCTGGCCTTCGCCTCCGAGTGCCGTTCGCTGGTGCTGATGTTCCCTCACGACGCCCTTGACCTGCCAGCAGGTTCGGTGGGCCACCTGACAGCGACACGGATGGCCGCCGACAAGGGACTTGGACGAATGATCAGCCCCTTCATGACACAGCTGGCAGACAACCTCGATGTGCTTTCCGGACCCAGCGGGCACCGACTGGCCCATAACACCGTGGACCTGCTGAGTACCCTGTTTACCGCGGAACTGGACCAGGCTGAGCGCGGCCCCGGGCGCCTGCACGAGGAACTCCTGGGTAGGATCCGCCGTTTCATCGAGGCCAATCTGGCCGATCCGGAACTGACCCCGGCAAGCGTCGCATCCGCCCACTTCATTTCCACCCGACACCTGCACAATGTTTTCCAGGAGGCAGGAACCACTGTGGCCCACTGGATCCGCACGCGCCGGCTCGAGAATTGCCGGCGCGAGCTTCGCGACCCCCTGCTGGCCCACCGCCCGGTCAGCACCATAGCCGCCCGTTGGGGATTCGTGGACGCGGCACACTTCAGCCGCGTCTTCCGCTCAGCCTTTGGCGAACCCCCCACCACCTACCGCCTGTCCAACAGTCGCACCTGAGGGCAAAAACCGCTTGTTCCGCTAGCCGGCCAGCAGGTGTTCGCCTTGGGGCAACAGATCTTCACGGATCGACAAGACCGGTGCCCGGACGGTCGGCCAAACTTGGATTATCACGGCAGCGCCGCCACCGGCGTTGCGCTTACTGACTCGAACTGGAGCATCCATGGAAACGTACACTGACCTTCTCACGGCGATTACACAGGTCTCCGGGGAGACCAGGACCATGTTGGACCCCGCCACGGGCGACGTGGTGGGTGAGGCCCCGGTCCATACTGTTGAGGATTTGGAACGTGCCATCGCTGCGGCAACCGCGGCCCAGCCGGCATGGTCGGCACTCGGCCACGCCGCGCGTAGCGCCGTCCTACTCAAGGCAGCGGACGCCGTCGACCGGTCCGCCGAAGAACTCGCCCGCCTCCTCTCCCGCGAGCAGGGCAAGCCGCTTAACGGCCCCAACGCCCGCTTCGAGGTGGGCGCCTGTGCGACTTGGCTGCGCGCCACCGCGGCAACCGAACTGGCCGCCGAGACAGTGGTCGACGACGGGGCGACCCACGCCCAAATCCACTACCGGCCCATCGGCGTGGTCGGTGCCATCGGGCCCTGGAACTGGCCCATGATGATCACCATCTGGCAGATCGCCCCGGCCCTTCGCATGGGCAATGCCGTGGTCGTCAAACCCTCCGAGTACACCCCGTTGAGCGTGCTGGCGCTGGTCCACGTGCTAAACCAGGAACTCCCCGAGGGCCTGCTTTCGGCCGTCAGCGGTGGCAGGGAGGTCGGCGCCCGCCTGGCCGAACACCCCGCGATCGGCAAGATCATGTTCACCGGGTCCACGGCAACAGGCAAGGCGATCATCAAATCCTCAGCCGGCACCGTCAAGCGCCTGACCCTTGAACTTGGTGGCAACGACGCCGGAATCGTCCTCCCGGACGCCGACCCGAAGGCCATCGCCGAGAACCTGTTCTGGGGTGCGTTCATCAACACCGGCCAGACCTGCGCGGCCCTCAAGCGCCTCTACGTCCACGAAGACATCTACGACGCCGTCTGCGAAGAACTCACGGCCGTGGCGGTCGCCATGCCCATGGGCGTGGGCCTGGATGAAAACAATGTGCTCGGCCCACTGCAGAACAAGGCGCAGTTCGACATCGTGGCCCGGCTTGTGGAGGCCGCCAAGGACTCGGGAGCACGGGTGCTCCTGGGCGGAAACCCGGAAACAGGACAACCGGGCTACTTCTACCCCACCACGCTCGTGGCCGACATCGAGGACAACAATCCGTTGGTTGCCGAGGAACAGTTCGGCCCGGCCCTGCCCATCATCCGGTACAGCACCGTTGACGAGGCCGTGGCGATGGCCAACGGGCTCGACGTCGGACTCGGCGCCTCCGTTTGGTCCGCTGACCTTGACGTGGCCCGCAGTGTCGCGGCCCGCATCCAAGCCGGCACCGTCTGGATCAACTCCCACGGCGGCGTGGACCCCCGCATCCCCTTTGGCGGCGCCAAGCAGTCCGGCTACGGCCTCGAATTCGGCGTCGAAGGCCTCAAGGCCCTCGGCGTCCCGCAAGTCATCAACGGCTGAGGGCATCACCGCAGCACATCGCGGGGGCCATCACCACTCCGGTGGAGGCCCCCGCGTTGGCAGGCCCCGCCCCTTGTGGGCTCGACGGAAGTTCTGCACTGTTAGTCAATGGCGTTGCAGCGAACAACAAGCCATTGACTGTGATGCCTGACACACTCAAGACATCTTTATTCTCCCAATGGAGGTTTTCATGTCACAGGAACAAACCCTCCCGTCCACCTGCACCAACGCCGGCCGCGGGACCAGCAAAGGACTAAGCAAGCGCACGCTCGGTGTGCCCGCCCTCGTCTTCATGATCATCGCAGCATCCGCCCCGTTGACGGTGGTGGCGGGCGGCATTCCCAGCAACTTCGCCGTCACCGGGAACGTCGGAATACCTCTGTCCTTCATCGTCCTCGGCCTTTGCCTGGCCCTGTTCGCCGTTGGCTACGCAGCCATGAGCGCCCATATCCGCAACGCCGGCGCTTTCTACGCCTACATTGCCCAGAGCCTCGGCCGGGCCACGGGGGTGGGAGCCGCCTGGGTGGCGCTGATCTCCTACAACGCGATGCAGATCGGAATCTACGGGCTTTTTGGCTTTGCCGCGGCGTCCTTCGTCAATGCAAAGCTTGGGCTCAACGTCCCCTGGTGGGCGGCGGCACTGGTGGGCTTCGTCATTGTCGGCTGGCTGGGGATCAACAAGGTTGACCTGTCCGCGAAGATCATTGGTGTCCTCGTGGGGCTGGAATTTGTGGCCGTCATCGTTTTCGATGTGATCGCCTTCGCTGTGAGCCCTGAGGGCGTCAGCGGCGCCGGATTGGCGCCGTCGAACCTGTTCACGGCGGGCGTAGGCGCAGCCCTGGCCTTCAGCATGGCGGCCTTCATGGGCTTTGAATCGGCCGCCATCTACAGTGAAGAGGCGAAGGATCCCGCCCGGTCCATCGCCCGGGCCACGTACATTGCTGTTGGCATCATTTCCCTCTTCTACGCATTCTCCGCCTGGGCCATGACCATCGGCACAGGCCCCAGCCAGATCATTGGAGAATCTCAAAAGTATGGCCCCGACTTGCTGTTCGCCTTCCTCGCCAGTCACGGCGCCGTGTTTGTCTCCGATATCGCCCAGGTATTGTTCATTACGAGCCTGTTGGCTGCCCTGATCGCGTTCCATAATGCTGTGGCCCGGTATGTGTTCTCGCTGGGACGCGAAAGCGTGCTGCCACGCAAATTTGCCCGCGTCAACGCCCGGCACGCCCCGGTGGCCGGGTCGCTGGCTCAGTCCACACTGGCCCTGATCATGCTGGCCGTGTTTGCCGTCGCCGGGATTGGGTCCCAGCTGGGCGAGCTGTACCCCGTGCTCACCTTCTTCACGTGGCTGACGAACACCGCGGCCTTCGGCCTGGTTCTGCTCCTGGTCCTGATTTCGGTGGCCGTCATAGGCTACTTCCGCAAGCACGCGGGCGGGTACTCCCTGTGGACCCGGATGATCGCGCCGGCACTGTCTGCCCTGACACTCGGTGCGGTGTTCGTGCTGATCGTGGCCAATTTCAATGTCCTGATCTGCTCGGACGGCAACTCGGCGCTCTCGTGGATCCTGCCGGCACTGGTTGTGGTGCCCGGCCTTGCCGGGTTGCTCTGGGGCCTGAAGCTCAAGAAGGACCGCCCGGACATCTACTGTGGCATCGGCTATGGCGGGGCACCGGACACCTCCGAGGTCAACTGAGCCAACAGTGCTGCCAAGGGCGCCCGGTTCCGCCGGGCGCCCTTGGCGTCTCAAGCCGACGCCGTCAGTTTGGTTCCCACGACAGCCATGTCCATCGTCTCCTCCGGGGTCAGGATTGACGTCATCCTCACTGGGCCGGGCAGTCCCGACAGCCCAAAGTGCTGATCAACGCCACCAGCTCAGTTGGTCAAGGCAGCCAAAACAGGGGCCATACTTTCTTGCATGTACTCAGCCACCACCGTTTGGGAGACAGCCACGTCCAGAACAAAAAGCCCCCGGGCACCGTCGTCCAGCCAAGAGCGCAGCTGGTCCAAGTCCGCCAGGGAACGCATCTTGGTGCCGGACGCCCCCAACGCCTTGCCAAGGGCGGCGAAGTCCACTTCGTCAATTTGCATGGCCGTGTCATCGAGGCCGCGCACAGCATATTGGTGCAGCTCCGCCCCGTAGGCAGCATCGTTGAACACCACCATGACGCCGCTGGATACGGTGCGAATCACCGTGTCCAGGTCGGCCAGGCCCATCAGCGCCCCGCCGTCGCCAGAGACCAGAACGGTGAGCCGGTCGGGCCGCGCGGCAGCGGCACCCACCGCGGACGGCAGGCCCAGGCCAATGGTCTGAAACGCGGTGCCCACCATCATCAGGGCGTGCGGATCCGGGACCTGGCAGTACATGGGCGCCCACCCAATGAAGTGCCCACCGTCTTGGACAATGGTCCGGTTGGCGGGCAGCACTGAGTCAAGCCTTTGGGCCACCGCGCGTGGGTTCAACCTGCCGTCGTCAGCGAATTCTTCCTCGGGACGTTGCTTCGACATGGACCCATCCGCGACTTCCGGATAATCATCCCGCCAGCCCCGGCCAGACCGTGGAGGCGCCGCGGCCAGCAGGGCTGCCGCGAACTCACCGGCGTCGGCGCGCACAAAGCGGGAAACACAGGCGCTGGTGGCCAGCTCACCGTGATCCACCTGAATCACTGTTGCACCGGCGTCGAACAAGGTCCCATACCGGGTTTGGAAGGTGTTCAGGCTTGCACCAACCACAAGGACCACATCCGCACGCCGCATAACCTCCACGGCCGCCATAGTGCCGAACCCACCGGCAATCCCCAAGTCCCAGGCGGAGGAGAAGATATTCCTGGCCATGACCGAGGTGGCGAAGAGCGCTCCCAGCCGGTCGCCGAGATCCTTCAGTGCCGGGCCAGCTCCGGCGAGAAGTGCGCCCCGGCCTGCGATGATCAGGGGCCGCTGGGCACCAGCCAACACTCTGAGAACGTCCCGGGTTGCGGCGTCGTCTACGGTGGGGAGGGCGGCATCTTCAAGGGGCACCACCGGTTTCTGGGGTCCTGCGTCGACTGCTGCGAGATCATAGGGAATCGCCACAATCACGGGGCGCATGTCGCGGGACGCCAATGCCCAAGCCTGCTCCGTCACAGCCATGGCACTGTCCCGGGCCACCGTTAGTGTCTGCACGCCGAGCCCCCGCGCCACAGTTTCCTGATCGATGTCCCAGGGGCGGGGTCCAGTGGTGGGGACCTCCCCGACCACCACCACCATGGGAACGCGCGCCTTCGCTGCCTCTGCCAACGATGTGAGGCAGTTCGTGAAGCCTGCTCCATAGGTCACCGTGGCCACCGCAATTTTTCCGGAGGCCCGATGGTAGGCGTCCGCCATGGCAACAGTGCCTGCTTCGTGGCGAGCACTGATGTAGCGCAGGCCACGCCGGGTGACATTGCTCGTGAAAAACGCATTGCCGTTGCCCATCAAGCCGAAGATTGTCTCGGTGTGCCGGGCGCAGCTGTCGGCAACGACGTCGGAGACGGTCAGTGCTGTGGTCATTGAACTTCCTTTGTGTATGTGGTTCACAACGCTGGCAGAAGCAGGGCTGCAATATGACCGGCGGTTTCCAGGACACGGTTGTTGGCTTCCGGTTCACCAACAGAGATGCGGATGCCCTCGTCGGGGAAGACGCGAACTGAGATCGCATTGGCGCTAAACAGCTCCGCCATGGCAGCCGTGTGCCCACCGCTTTCCAGCCACACGAAGTTTGCTTCGGACGGCAGCACGGGCAGTCCGGCCGCTGCCAGTCCCGTATATAGCCGGTCCCGCTCGGCGACGATACCCGCGACGCGTTCGGCCAGTTCGGCAGGCGCCCTGAGGGATGCCAGGGCAGCACTTTGGGCCAGGTTGGTGACGGTGAAGGGAACAGCAACTTTGCGTAGGTTGCCGGCGAGCTCGATCGGGGCAATGGCATAGCCGAGGCGAAGCCCTGCCAGCCCGTACGCCTTCGAGAAGGTGTGCAGGACCACTACGTTGGGGTATTTCCTAAACAAATCAATCCCCACCGCCGTGAGTGGATTCTTGTTGAACTGCACGTAGGCCTCGTCAATGACCACCACGACGTCGCTCGGCACGGCCCGGACGAACTGGTCCACGGCATCGGCGCTCAACATGGCCCCGTTGGGATTGTTGGGGTTGCAGACAAAGACCAATTTGGTGCTCGGCGTCATGGCCGCAGCCATAGCGGGGAGATCGTGGCCGCCGTCGGCGTTCAAGGGAATGGGCTGCGGCACCGCACCAGCCACTGTTGCCAAAATCGGGTAGGCCTCAAACGAGCGCCAAGCGAACATGATCTGGTCCCCGGGATTGGCCACCGCGTGGATCAGCTGGGAAGCAACTTCCACGGATCCCGCCCCAAAGCAGATGTTCTCTTCCCTGACGCCCCACTGTGCGGCCACTGCCTGAGCAAGTTCCGATGCTGCCATGTCCGGATAGCTGTTGATGTCCGTGGCGGCAGCTGCCACGGCGTCCAGCACCGAAGGCAGTGGCGGGTATGGGTTTTCGTTGGAGGAAAGTTTGTAAGGGACCAACCCGGCACTACCCTCCGGCGCCTTGCCTTGTTGGTAGGCCGGGATTCTCTCAAGCCCGGCGCGCTGCGGGATGCTCATGTGGTCCTCCAACTTTTTCGGCCAGGTAGCCGCGAACAAGATTCCAAACACAATGTAGGGAGACCAGCCACGAGTGTGCAACCGTCAGCAAACCAACCCACCAACATGTACAGAATGACGAGCATTACCGGCCAACGACTAGACAATTTGTCTAGTCGTTGGCCGGTAGGAAGGGTGGGACGGTCAAGATCCGGCGGCGGCCCTCAACAAGGGCAGGTGCCGGTTTTGCAAGTGCGTTTCCAAAACAATCACGCTGGAGGTGCGGGCAACGCCCGGCGCCTGGGACAGGGCGTCAAGCACCCGCTGGAGGTCCGTGGTGGACTTGGCCACAATCTTCACCAAGATGTCGCTGGCTCCGGAGACCGTGTGCATCTCCAGGATTTCCGGAATCGTGGAGATGGCCTCGAAGACAACGCCGTGGCCTATTCCCTGGGCAATTTCAATGGAACAAAAGGTAATGACGGGGTAGCCGAAGGCTGCGGGGTTGATTTGTGGAATGATCCCGCTGATGACCCCGCCGTCATGCAGTCGGTCAAGCCGGCTCTGCACTGTGGCGCGGGCAATTTTGAGTCGCCGCGAGCACTCCAGTACGCCAATTCCAGGCTCTTCCGTGAAGAACTCAACAATGGCGGCATCCAAGGCGTCAACTTTCATGAGTCCATTATCTGTGATGGGTGGCACGCTGCAGTCAATCCGGCCCGGGCGAGCCGGGAGGCGGCCAGCAAAGTTCTATACTTGAACCCACTGTCCTCGCGGAGCACAGGGCCACGCCGGCCGTAGGGCACATTCGCACCGGGCCGTACGCTCCCGGGCCGGGGAGCAAACCAGCCGACGGCGACTGAAGAGGATGATGAAGTGAGCAAAGACGCAGGAGAAAGCCGCCCCACGAAAGTGCCGGCCCATTCACAAACCCTGTCCCGCGGCATCCGCGCCCTAGAAATCCTGGCGGACGCCCAGGCCCCCATGACCATCGCCGAACTCTCCGAGGCACTGGGCGTGCACCGCTCCATTGCGTACCGGATAGTGCGCACGCTGGAGGACCACTCGCTCCTAACGAGGGACGACGCCGGCCGTGTCCAGGCCGGCCCGGGACTAGCAGCCCTCGCCCGCGGTGTCTCACGCGACCTGCAGACGGCCGCCTTCCCGGAACTGACGGCACTTGCCAATGAGTTGGCCATGACGGCGTTCATTGCCGTTTGGGACCACCGCGATTCTGTCACCCTCCTGACGGTGGAGCCCCGCCATTCAGGGGCAACCCTGGCCCAGCGGCCGGGCACGCGCCATTCCTTCAGCTCCGGCGCTCCCGGCATTGCCATCCAATCCGCCATCAGCGAGGACGCTTGGGCTCGGCTGGCACCTGGCCTGCCCTACCGGCACGAAGCACTGGCCGCCCGGACTGCGGGATTCGCCACCAGCCACGACGAAGTTCTGCCGGGAGTCTCCGCAATCGCCGCGCCCATCCACGTTCCCGGGCGCATGCCGGCGGCCATCTGCGTGGTCTTCCTGGGCCCCGGCGCGGATCCGGCGGCCATTGGCGCCCGGCTGGCCGAAAGTGCTCACACCATCGAATCGCAGTTGCAGTAGCGCGCCCTGGCGCGTCCCCCAAGCCACCCTCCCGAAGCGGAGGCGGAAAGGCACCCGCGGGGGCGCCGACTCCGGCTCCGCACTCCCCCAAGAAACTTCACACCCAATGGTTGACGTGACGGCGGTAACACGGCTACGGTGATTGTATACGATTTCGTATCTTATCTTTAGGGCAGTCACCCACCCACCCCAGGAGCATTCCGTGGAACAAGTCACCGCAGCCACCGTCAAGCAGACCGGCAAGGTTATCGCCGTCCACCTGGCCTACCAGTCGCGGGCCGACCAGCGCGGACGAACCCCTGCCACGCCGTCGTACTTCCTGAAAGCGTCCTCGTCACTGAGCCTCAGCGGCGCACACATTGAACGCCCCGCCGGCTGTGAGCTGCTCGCCTATGAGGGCGAGATCGCTCTCATCATTGGCACGGCGGCCCGCCGCGTGCGCGTCGAGGACGCCTGGGGCCATGTTGGGCAGGTCACGGCGAGCAACGATCTGGGCGTGTACGACCTCAAATATGCTGACAAGGGCTCGAACCTCCGCTCCAAGTCCGGTGACGGCTTCACCCCGTTCGGCCCGGGTCTCCTGCCCGCGGCCGGGCTTGACCCGGCCGGCCTGCGCGTGCGCACCTGGCTCAACGGCGAACTCGTCCAGGACGACTCCTCGGCAGGGATGATCTTCTCGTTCAGCCAGATCGTGGCCGACCTGTCCCAACTCATGACGCTGGAACCAGGGGATGTGATCCTTACGGGAACCCCTGCAGGCTCCTCGGTTGCCGTCCCCGGGGACGTCATCGACGTCGAAGTCGACGCCCCGGCCGCCGGGCTGAGCACGGGGCGGCTGCGCACAGTCGTCGTCCAGGGCGAAACACCCCTGGCGGACTTCGGCAACAAGCCCAAGGTCACCGACACCGACCGCGAGGAAGCCTGGGGCTCCGCCGAGGCCGCCGGACTACCCCCGAAGGGCCTCAGTGCGGAGCTCAAACGCAAGCTAACCAGCGTCGGCACTGCCACCCTCAGCGCCCAGCTACGCCAGCGTGGCCTGAACAACGTCAGCATCGACGGGCTCAAATCCACCCGGCCGGAGCTGCGGATCGCCGGCACGGCCCGCACCTTGCGGTACGTGCCCAACCGGGAGGACCTGTTCAAGACCCACGGCGGTGGTTACAACGCCCAGAAGCGCATCATCAACACCCTGAACGAGGGCGAGGTGCTGGTCATGGAGGCTCGCGGCGAACCCGGCACCGGCACGGTCGGGGACATACTTGCCCTGCGGGCTCAGATCAACGGCGCCGCGGCCATTGTGACCGACGGCGGCGTGCGCGACGTTGCCGCCGTGGCTGCCCTGGCGATGCCCACCTTTTTCACCGGCGCACACCCTGCCGTTTTGGGCCGAAAGCACATTCCCTGGGACACGGACTTGACCATCTCCTGCGGTGGGGCCACCGTCCAGCCCGGCGACATCATTGTCGGGGACGCCGACGGCGTGCTGGTGATCCCGCCGTCGTTGGTTGAGGAAGTGGCCGACGCCGCGATCGCCCAGGAACACCAGGAAACCTTCATCGCCCAGATGGTCACCGAGGGCCACGGCGTCGAGGGCCTGTACCCGATGAACGCGGCGTGGCAGGCGAAGTTCGCCGATTGGGCCACCACGCATCCCAACCCGGCGGCGCAGCCGTGACCGCCCCGGAGGAAGGCACGGCAGCCGGCAGTAAGTCGGAGCGTGCCTACGCCGCCATCAAGGAGAAAATCCTTGTCGGCGAGTACACCCCCGGTCACAGGCTGGTGCTGGCGAAGCTGGCTGATGATCTCGGCTTCAGCGTGGTGCCGGTGCGCGAAGCCCTGCGGCGGCTCGAGGCCGAACACTTCATCACGTTTGAGCGCAACGTCGGGGCCACCGTGGCCGGGATCGACCCCACGGAATACCTGTACACCATGCAGACCCTGGCGATCGTCGAGGGTGCCGCCACGGCACTGTCCTGCCCACTGATCACAGCCTCCGACCTGGCCCGTGCCCGCGAGATCAACAACCAGATGCGCGAATGCCTGGAGAATTTTGACCCGGTTCGTTTCACGGCGCTGAATCAGGAATTCCACAGTGTGTTGTTTGAAAACTGCCCCAACCCGCACATTCTGGAGCTAGTCCACCGCGGTTGGAACCGGCTCCGGGCCCTGCGTGCCTCCACGTTCAGCTATGTGCCGGGCCGGGCGCGGGAATCCGTTGCCGAGCACGAGTCGATCCTGCACCTCATTGAAAGCGGGGCGGGGCCCGACGACGTCGAGCGCGCCGCCCGCGCCCACCGCGCGGCCACGTTGGACGCCTACCTGGCCCGCAGCACCCCCGAACAGCGGGCCCACACGCCTCTCGCCCCCAGCATCTAAACCCCCGAAGCACGCGAAGAAAAGGACAATCTCCATGGCCGAGCACTACCTTCCGGACAACCTGCCCACCCACATCCAGCACTACATTGACGGTAAATTTGTTGATTCCGTCGGCGGCGAGACCTTCGATGTGCTGGACCCCGTCTCCAACAGCAACTACGCCACGGCGGCCGCCGGGCAAAAGGCTGACGTTGATCTGGCCGTGGCCGCCGCCACCGAGGCCTTCACCAACGGCCCATGGCCGCGCATGAAGCCGCGGGAGCGCGCCCGCGTCCTGAACAAGATCGCCGACGCCGTCGAGGCGCAGGAGGCGCGGCTTGCCGAACTTGAAACGTTTGACTCCGGCCTGCCGATCACCCAGGCCCGCGGCCAGGCGTTGCGGGCCGCGGAGAACTTCCGCTTCTTCGCGGATTTGATCGTGGCCCAGTTTGATGACGCCATGAAGGTCCCCGGCGCCCAGATCAACTATGTGAACCGGAAACCGATCGGCGTCGCCGGTCTCATCACCCCGTGGAACACGCCGTTCATGCTGGAGTCCTGGAAGCTCGCCCCGGCGCTGGCCTCGGGGTGCACAGTCGTGCTCAAGCCGGCCGAGTTCACGCCCCTGTCCGCCTCCTTGTGGGCCACGATCTTCGAGGAAGCCGGTCTGCCGCACGGTGTCTTCAACCTGGTCAACGGCCTGGGCGAGGACGCCGGGGACGCGCTGGTCAAGCACCCGGACGTGCCGCTGATCTCCTTCACCGGCGAAACGACCACCGGCCAGACCATCTTCCGCAACGCCGCCACCAGCCTCAAGGGCCTGTCCATGGAACTGGGCGGCAAGAGCCCCTGCGTGGTGTTCGCCGATGCAGATCTCGACGCCGCGATCGACTCCGCCCTGTTCGGCGTCTTCTCCCTCAACGGTGAACGCTGCACGGCCGGCTCCCGCATCCTGGTGGAGCGCTCCATCTACGCCGAATTCTGTGAAAAGTACGCCGCCCGGGCCAAGAACATTGTGGTGGGCGACCCGCACGATCCGGCAACCGAGGTGGGCGCGCTGGTACACCCGGAGCACTACAACAAGGTCATGCGCTACGTGGAGATCGGCAAGACCGAGGGTCGCCTGCTGGCCGGCGGGGGCCGCCCCGAAGGCCTGGAAACAGGCAACTATGTTGCCCCCACAGTCTTCGCCGACGTCGCCCCGGAGGCGCGGATCTTCCAGGAGGAGATCTTCGGCCCCGTTGTCGCCATCACGCCCTTTGAGAACGACGAGGAGGCCTTGGCCCTGGCGAACGGCGTCAAGTATGGCCTGGCCGCTTACATTTGGACGCAAAACCTCACCCGCGCCCACAACTTCGCCCAGAATGTCGAGGCCGGCATGGTGTGGCTGAACAGCCACAACGTCCGTGACCTGCGCACGCCGTTCGGCGGGGTGAAGGCCTCCGGTCTGGGCCACGAGGGCGGCTTCCGTTCGATCGACTTTTACACGGACCAACAGGCCGTGCACATCACCCTGGGCACCGTCCACACCCCCAAGTTCGGCGCCTCAAGCGCCACCTGACCACCCCCACTCAACGAGGAGTTCCCCATGACTGACTTCATCCCCACCCCGGCAGCCCCGGCTCCGGACATTGTGCGCTGCGCCTACATGGAACTGGTGGTCTCCGACCTGACCAGGTCCCGCGAGTTCTACGTTGACGTGCTTGGCCTGCACGTGACCTGCGAGGACGAGAACACCATTTACCTGCGCTCCCTGGAGGAGTTCATCCACCACAACCTGGTGCTGCGCAAGGGCCCGGTCGCCGCCGTCGCGGTTGCCGCCTTCCGGGTTAAGTCCCCGGCCGAGGTGGACGCCGCCGAGGCCTACTACAAGGAGCTGGGCTGCCGCACCGAACGACGCCGGGACGGTTTCGTCACGGGCATCGGCGACGCCGTCCGCGTGGAGGACCCGCTGGGCTTCCCCTACGAGTTCTTCTACGAGACCACGCATGTGGAACGCCTCACCCAGCGCTACGACCTCTACTCGGCCGGGGAACTGGTCCGCCTGGACCACTTCAACCAGGTCACCCCGGATGTGCCCCGCGGCCGCAAATACCTTGAGGATCTGGGCTTCCGCGTCTCCGAAGACATCAAGGACTCCGACGGCGTAACCTACGCGGCGTGGATGCACCGCAAGCAGACAGTCCACGACACCGCCCTGACCGGCGGCGACGGCCCCCGCATGCATCACGTGGCCTTCGCCACGCACGAGAAGCACAACATCATCCAGATCTGCGACAAGATGGGTGCCCTGCGCATCTCGGACCGGATCGAGCGCGGCCCCGGCCGCCACGGCGTCTCCAACGCGTTTTACCTGTACATCCTGGACCCGGACAACCACCGCGTGGAAATCTACACCCAGGACTACTACACCGGCGACCCGGACAACCCGACCATCACCTGGGATGTCCACGACAACCAGCGCCGCGACTGGTGGGGCAACCCGGTGGTCCCGTCCTGGTACACCGAGGCCTCCCTGGTTCTGGACCTGGATGGCAACCCCCAGCCCGTCGTCAAGCGCACCGAATCCTCCGAAATGGCCGTCACTGTCGGCGCCGACGGCTTCTCCTACACCCGCGAACCGGGCGAGGAGCGCGGATTCAAGTTGGGCCAGCAACTTTAACGAGAGACTTGCTGGGCGTTGACCGCGGGGCACATGCCCCGCCAGCGGAGGCGGTCAACGCACCGGATTCGACACTGAGGAGACACACCATGCTTGACGACGAAACGATTGCCCGCATAGCCGACGAGCTCGTGGCGGCCGGAAAGAGTCGGGTGCCGGTGCCGCGGCTGACGGCGCGGTACCCGGAGATGACTGTGGAGGATTCCTACCGGGTGCAGACGCTGTGGCGCCAGCGCGGCGAGGCTGCCGGGCGGGTGCTGGGCGGGCACAAGATTGGCCTAACGTCCAAGGCCATGCAGGATGCCACCGGCATCACCGAACCCGACTACGGGATCATATTCAAGGACATGATCCTGGAAAACGGCGCCACGATTGAGTGGAAGCAGTACTCGCACCCGCGCGTCGAGGTGGAGCTGGCGTTCCTGCTCAAGGATGACATCAGCGGCCCGGACGCCACCCTCTTCGACGTTCTGCGCGCCACCGAGTATGTGGTGCCGGCGTTGGAAATCCTCGATTCGCGGATCGAGATGGCTGGCCGGACCATTGTTGACACCATCAGCGACAACGCCGCCATGGGCGCCATGGTGGTGGGCGGGACCCCGGTCAAGCCGGACGCCCTTGACCTGCGCTGGATTTCAGCCATCTTGTTCAAGAACCAAACCATCGAAGAGACCGGGGTGGCGGCTGGCGTGCTGAACCACCCGGCCCAGGGCGTGTCCTGGCTGGCCAACAAGATCGCCCCGCACGGCGACGTGCTCAAAGCTGGCGAGCTCATCCTCGCCGGTTCCTTCACCCGCCCCATGTGGGTTGCTGCCGGGGACACCGTGTACGCCGACTACGGAAATCTGGGGACCATCACATGCCAATTCGTCTGACACCGGAGCCCTCGTTCAAGGACGCCCTGGCAGCGGCCGGGCGCCCACTGGCTGGCATGTGGGTGTGCTCTGGCAGCCCGCTGGTCGCCGAAATCTGCGCCGGGGCCGGGCTTGACTGGTTGTTGATCGACGCCGAGCACAGCCCCAACGGTTTGGAAGGGATCCTCGCCCAGCTGCAGGCAGTCAACGGCTACCCCGTCACGGCCGTGGTTCGCCCACCGGCCAACGACACCGTCATCATCAAACAGTATCTGGACCTGGGTGTGCAGACACTGCTGATCCCCATGGTGAACACGGCCGACGACGCCGCTGCCGCGGTGTCCGCAGCCCACTACCCGCCACTCGGTGTCCGCGGCGTGGGCTCGGCGCTGGCCCGCTCCGCCCGGTGGAACCGCATCCCGGACTACCTCACCCGCGCCGCCGAAACCATCACGGTGATGGTGCAGATCGAGTCGTCGCAGGCTGTCGCGAACATGTCGGAGATCCTGGCCGTGGACGGGATCGACGCCGTCTTCATCGGCCCCTCGGACCTGGCCGCATCCATGGGGTTCCTGGGCCAGCAGGAGCACCCCGAGGTGGTGGCCGCCGTCGAGCACTGCATCAAAAGTGCCAGAACCGCCGGAAAGCCTGTGGGTGTGAACGCCTTCGCCGAGGCCACGGCGCGCCGCTACCTGGCGGCCGGGGCGGACTTCATCCTGGTCGGCGCTGACGTTGCGCTGCTGGCGCGGGGCAGCGAAGCCCTGGCCGCCAGCTACGTACCAGCGGCCGACGCCGGACCCGCCGCCAGTTACTAGTCCCCGCACCCTCCCGCCACTAAACCCTTGGAATTAAGGCTCTATTATGACTAGCAATGACAAGTCCATGGTGACGCTCGGTCTCGCGGCGGGTTTCACGCTCTTGGTTTCCGCCGGGATGATGCTTGCAGGGTTCGTGGTAGATGCAATGTTTTTGACGACCATCGTCTTCACCGTGTTCGTCGTCGCTTTCGTCTCCGCGCCATTGTTTGCGCGCCTTCGGATCAGTTGGCCGGCCCGCCCCGCTGTCCTTGGGGCGGTACTCGGGTGGGCGCTTTCGGCTCCGCTCGGAGCGCTCTTCAACAGTGCCGCTAATGTCATCTGGGAGCTGGACGAGCCGTTCGAGGTGCTTCCTGCCACGTGGTTGTGGGCACTGATTCCGCTTGTTGTTGTCCTGGTGGTGTCCGGGATAAGGCAGCGCATCATCATTCGCGATAGGTACTGACTGGGGTTACGACGACCACTGAAATCCATGGACTGGTGTGGCCCTTCCCGCGACGGCCAGACAGGGTAACGGCCCCAATCTAAGGGATGATTTGTTCGTTAATTCATAATTTTCGCATCGCAGAATGCCTTATGACCCAATAAACAATTCCCATTCCAAGGAATGCCAGCAAGACGTTGATGACGGTATTGGTAATAAGTCCATAAGCGGTATTCAAGACACCGGATACGACTAATACCAATACAATTACAACCGCCAGAAAGTTATCGGCGAACCAATTGCGTGACGACCTGGGGCCATTGGAAGTATTACTCATCTGCAGTCTCCATCTTTGTAGATGTATGGGTACGAGGGGATGTTATGAAGCGCAAAACACTTCCCCTCATTTCTTGCTTGTTGTGCCATGGTAAGCCACCATGCGGATCCAATCCCGCACGCAGCGATCAGAGGCGGACCGCCCAAAGCGCAAGCGCGCAAGACGACATCCCACCCTCCGTCGGCAAAAGTACTTGTCTCTGCCTTGTTGAATTTGATGTCGCAGATGCCCCAATTACAGACAAGTTGTTAGGACGGAGCTTTTGGTAGCGGGTGTGGGGTGACCTGGTAGCAGCGGCGTGGGTACCCGGTAGCGCTGGGCGCCGCGCCGCTGCATCTGTTTTACATGGAGGGGGTGCCTTCCTTCCCGTTTTGGGCGTGTCGGCGCATGTTCGGTCTGTCGAGCTGGATGAGCTCGCTGGTCGAGACGATGCGGTTGAGGATGGATTCTGCGACGACTGCGTCGTGCAGCGACTTGTACCAGTCCTCGGGGT
Source organism: Arthrobacter sp. TMN-49 (assembly GCF_054511095.1). NCBI lineage: Bacteria > Bacillati > Actinomycetota > Actinomycetes > Micrococcales > Micrococcaceae > Arthrobacter > Arthrobacter sp. TMN-49. Next base: position 159,497 of record NZ_JBTNDH010000001.1, read on the forward strand.
CGAACTGCGACGTCACGACGGTGGCGCCGCGATTTTCCCTTCCGGCGAGAATGTTGAGCAGTTCACTGGCCGCGTCCGGGGTGATCGGGGTAGTAAGAAAATCGTCCAAAATCAAGACGTCACAGTCGCGCAGGCCTCCGAGGAAGGCCAGCCGTTCCGGATCGGAGCGGTGATAGACGGCGAGTGTGTTGGCCAGATCATCGAGCCGGAAGTAGCGTGCGGTGTAGTCGCGCCGGCAGGCGGCATTGACCAGTGCCTGGGCGAGGTAGGACTTGCCGACGCTGGATTTTCCGAGGATGACCAGGTTCGTGGTGTTCTCGATCCACCGGCAGGAAGCGAGCCTTGCGATGACTTCCCGGTTCAGTGTCCGATCGGGAAGGTAATGGATTTCCTCCACGCACGCTGCCGGGTTCGGTGTTTTCGATTCCTTGAGCAGCTTCAGCATGCGCCGCTGTGACCTGGCCATGGTTGTCAGTCGGCAGCGGGCGAGGACTTCAAGTCCGAAGTAGCGGCGTCTTTCGGCCCATTCATCGCTTTGTTCGGCCAGGACGGCTCCCACGAAGCGGGTGATCGCATCCCGGTTCGGGAAGATCCCAACGACATCGGTGCGGCGGCGAATTTCCTTGTTCAGCCGCTCGTTGGGGCTATTTGAGCAGATCTGTTGCCAGACGTCTTTTGGGAAGCTGGTGAACGCGAGGACATCGGCACGGGCAGCATCGAGGTGGTTGAACACGTTCGGGAGTTTGGCCTCGACGTAGCCAAGGAGCCAGTTGTTACCCGTGACGGTATTTGACGACGGGGGCGTCGTGGTCGGTGACGTTGTGGGTGGCGTGAAAATGCCCCGCCGGGTGGTTTCGGCGGGGCATTCGTCCTCTGGCTAGTGTGGTGGTCGTTAAGTGACGCTGGGTGATTTTGTGTTTTGGCCGCTGTTTTCGGCCCCGCCCTTCAACATTTATGCCGCAGCTTACTGGGCCTTCAGGATCTTCCCGAAGAATTCCCCGAGTTCCGTGGTGGCCGTGAGCGGCAGAACGTTTGCCACGTACTGGTCCGGGCGGACCACAACCACCACACCGTCGCGGCTGAGCCCGCGCGCCTCGAAGATGTCAGCACCGGGAACTACCCCGTAGACCAGTTCATAGTCTGTGAGCGCAAACGGCCCGACCAGCGGTTTGAAGGCAGCGGGGACGGCGTTGAGATCGATGTCCTGGTGATTCTGCTGGTAGATGACCTTGACGTCAAACCAGGCATCGGCGTCGTACCCCTTTGGTGTTGCCGCAAGAGGCGACTCGGGCGCTGTGGACAGCCACTGGGCCAGTTCGGCGACAGGTGATGCAGCACCGGCCGGGGCCTGATCGGCAAAGACGTAGATCCGCCAACGGCCGTCGGCCGTTGCCTGGTGGCCCACGTGGATCGGATTGGTGTCGCAGACCCGGGAGGCGAGTGCGGACTTGAAGCGTTTGCCGAGCGGGAATCCGGTGGCCAGGTTCTGGTGCGTGGCAGCGCCGGTGATCAGCGACGGCGCGTATTCGGTCATGAAACCGGCCGGGAATTCGGCGGTGCGCACATAGAAGTCCTCCAGATCCGAGGGGTTGGCGAACTCCTCGGGCTTCTTGGCCATCATGGTGGACCATTCCTTGTCGAAGTCGATCAGGTTCTTGGCGACCACTTGGCGTTCGGCAGAGTAGGTGGACAGCAGGCTTTGCGGGCTGCGACCCGCCAGGACATGGGCGAGCTTCCAGCCAAGGTTGAAGCCGTCCTGCATGGACACGTTCATGCCCTGTCCGGCCTTGGCGCTGTGCGTGTGGCAGGCGTCCCCGGTGATGAACACCCGCGGCGTCCGGGAGCCGAGCTGCTCCGGAACAACGTCATCGAAGCGGTCGGTCAACCTGTGGCCCACCTCGTACACGCTGTGCCAGGCAACGTTGCGAACGTCTAGGGTGTAGGGGTGGAGGATCGCGTTGGCCTTGGCAATGATGTGCTCGATGGTGGTGTTGCGCACCGCACCATTGTCGTCCGCCGGCACCACCCCTAGATCGACGTACATGCGAAACAGGTGCCCGCCCTCGCGAGGGATGAGCAAGATACTGCCGCCGTCGTGGGACTGGATGGCACATTTGAGCCGGATGTCAGGGAAATCGGTCCGGGCCAGGACATCCATGACACCCCAGGCGTGGTTGGCCTGGTCCCCGGCCATGGTGCAGCCGATCGCTGCACGGACCTTGCTGCGCGCTCCGTCGGAACCGACAACGTACTTGGCGCGGATACTCCGTTCAGCACCCTTGTCCGGGCCAGCGTTGCGCACGAGCGTGACGTGGACGGGGTACTCCTGCGCGTCGTCGACCTGGAGCGTTTGAAAGTCCCAGCCATAGTCCGGCGTTGTACGGGCCGGTGAGTTGGCCATGACCTCGGCAAAGTAATCCAACACGCGCGCCTGGTTGACGATCAGGTGCGGGAACTCGCTGATTCCTGTCGTGTCGTCAACGGCACGCCCGCCACGGACGATGCGCGTGGGGTCCTGCGCATCCGGGCGCCAGAACGCCATCTCGGTGATCCGGTAGGCCTCCGCGACGATCCGCTCGGCGAAGCCGAAGGCCTGGAACGTTTCGACACTGCGGGCCTGGATGCCGTCGGCCTGGCCGATCGCGAGCCGGCCGTCCCGGCGCTCCACAATGCGTGTGGTGATGTCCGGGAACGCTGATAGCTGGGCCGCGGTCAACATGCCCGCCGGACCAGAGCCAACAATGAGCACGTCGACCTCGTCGGGAAGCTCCTCGGGACGGTCGATGCCTGTCCCCGCCGCTGGTTGGATGCGCGGGTCCCCGGATACGTAACCGTGGTGGTGGAACTGCACAAGAATCTCCTCACTGCGCCGTGGGCGGTACCTTCACCACCACTTGTGTGTGTTCGCTATGTGAACACCTAGTTCCAATAGCGCACACTAAGCATAAGTGTGTGCGGCAGATCACGCAAGCGTGTGCTGGCCTCTTCGTTCCTGCGCACCGTTCAAAGCAGTCGTAGAGGGCCAGTGACAGAGCTGCGCATCATCGGCTGCCAGTGAAGCGCGCAAGCTGCCCTATGACTCCGAACACCTTGAAAATTTTCCGCTCCCAAAAAGCTAATACGCACATAGAATTTGCGTATTAGTTGCTGCTCACCGGGGGCCGAAGTGGTCATCCGCTGTCGCTTCGGCCCCTCTCGGGAGGTGCGGGGGCCGTTGCGGACATTCGCCCCCGGTAGACCAGCATCGAATGTCCGTAACGGCCCCCGCAGCAGTTTTGGGGCACTTGTGCATCGCTAATTCCGCGCAGAACAGCCCCCTGCGCCTGGGCCCCCGCGCCCGAGGGTTCCCTGGCCGAGGGACGAGGTCAGGGAAGGCGTGGGTAGGGTCAGCTGCTGGGCGACTTCGTCGCGTCGGTGGTACCCGCAATTTCTATTTGCGTATTAGTTGAGGGGCTCAGCCCTTGTCGCGGAGGGCGTTGCGCTGTGCTGCCGCAGCGGCCACCGAGACGTGCAACTGCTCGGGAGTGCGGCCGTCCCGGTTCAAGGGCGGGCAGAGTTCGGTGCGCATCGCATCTTCGAGGCCGGCGACGGGTTCAAGGTCGGCCACCACGCAAAATGACATCCCAAGGTTGGCCACAATCCAGGCGCTGAGCACTTCTTCGTCAGCGTCGGTCAGCCGCGGATGCGCGGATTTTCCGTGCCACTGCGCCTGCAGTCCCAAGATGGCCGCCAGCGAACGGCGAAGAGTGGATTTGGAGGTTTGCACGGCATGGTGCTTGGCACGGCTGCGCAAGTTCGTCGCTTTCCCCACATACAGCAGGTCACCGCGCTTCAGGGGCGCCAACTCCGCGGGCCAGTTCGCGTCCTTGGGCAGGGCGCCGTTCAGGTATATCTTGTACATGCCGGGGGCAAAGGGCATTGCCTGCCACGACGTTTTGGCAGGGGCCGTGACTGTCCATTTGAGATCTTCCATGGGTTGACCTTACGGCAAGGCTGCGCCAATCCTGCGTTCGGGGTCCCTCCTGCCCCACGGCAGCCAACTGCCGGAGACGGGACCAAGAATAGCGTGGTCCCGCCCCGACAACTGCGTGCAGCCGCTAGGCGTCGACGTAGTCCTCGTCAAGGTCAAATTCGACCGTGGCAATGACCTCTTGCGTCGCCGGGTTGATCATGACGGCCTCGTCGTCGTCCTCGAGCATGATGAACTCGCCCTTGTCTGTTCTAAAGTGCCAGGCCAGCACGGTCTCGCCATCGTGCTCAAAGTTCGGATCCCCCATGGTGATCTTCTCCAGCTCGTGGCCGGCGACGTCGCAGAGTTCTCGAATGATGAGCTCAAAATCGGACGCATTCTCCAACTCGGCTTCCTCAGCTTCCGCCTGGCGCTGCGCCAAATCCGGAATCCCGGCCACGCGAGCGGCGATGTGCGCCTCCAACTCCTGCGCGCCGAGCACCAGCAGGTCCGGCTGGATGCGGAGCCACGCGGCATTGAGCCCGGTGACGTCCTCCGTCTCCAGCAGCTCCTCAAACTCGCCGTCGAGCGCTTCCATCGTCGCAACTGCCTCAGGGACGCCGGTCTCCCCGTCGCCTTCCAAGTAGGCCTCCATGTCGGCTTCGGACAGGGCGTCGTAGTGGGCAATGGTGCGTTTGAAGAGTGCCAGATGCTCCTTGGCACCCATCCGTTCCAGACCTTCGCTAATGTAGCCGTCCAGTTCGGCCCTGTCCGGGGTCATGAACACATACTGCGCGAAACCGCCCTCAAGTGTCTGGGTCAGGTAAAAATCAACGAAGTAGCTACGCAGCGCATTCGGCGCAATTTCTTGTGCATTCAGAAGTGCCAGGTACATGGCGTTCACTACCGACACGTTGTCCCCCACAACATCTTCGTTGTTGGCGGCTGCGCCCTCGGTGGTCAAAACGACAGGGAGTTGTTGCGTGATCATGAAAGTTCCTCACTGGTGGGAGCCTTGGTGCTGCTGACACCTTCACGCTATGTGGCGCAGGGCAATTGCGCCCCGCGCGCAACGTGAACGTCAGGCGAAGACTTGGGTAATCGGAGTTCATCGCCCTTGGTGGGACGCCAGGAACCTGTACACCTCAGTCTCATCGACGCCGGGAAAGGCGCCCTGCGGCATGGCAGCCAACAGGTGCGAGTTGGCTCGCGTGGAAGGCCAGGCGTTTCCGGCCCACTCCGCGGAAAGTTCCGCCGGTGGCCTGCGGCAGCACCCCGGATCCGGGCATTTTGACTGCGAACGCTCAGTGGTTTCCCTGCCCCGGAACCATTTCACGTGCGCATAGGGCACGCCGATGCTCAGCGAGTATTCGCCCGAGGAATGCCTTTCCGTGCGGGCTGTACACCAAAACGTGCCGACGGCCGTGTCCGTGTACTGATTGAAGGCCCGGAACTTGTCCGGCACCTCAAACACGGCCCGCGAAGTCCAGAAGCGGCACACGGCCTGCCCCTCGATGGCGCCGGTGTGATCGGCAGGGAAGTTCACGCCGTCGTTCTCATACGCCTTGTGAATGATCCCCGACTCATGGACCTTTTGAAAGTGCGTGGTGATCCCTAAATGCTCCGTGGCCAGGTTGGTGAACCTGTGCGCGGCAGTTTCGTAGGACACGGCGAACGCGTCGCGAATGTCCTCTATGGCCAGCTCCTTGGCGGCCTTGGCCTCCTTGAGGAAGTCCACGGTGGCCCGCTCGGGCATCAACAAGGAGGCAGCGAAGTAGTTGGTGTACACGCGCTGGCGCAAAAAGTCGGCATAACTACGTGGGGTCGTATGCCCCAAAACGTAGTGCCCCAACGCCTGCAACAGCACCGACCGGGGGTCGTGGTCGGAGCGTTGGCCCTGCGTGAGATAAATTCGGCGATTCTTCAAATCCGTCACCGAGCGGGTGGAATGGGGCAGATCTCCCACATAGTGCAGGTCAAAACCCAGGTGCTCGGCCACGTCGGCGGCCACGTGGTGGGACAGCGGCCCCCTGTCATGACCCACCTTGGCTAACAGCTCCTGGGCCTGCCGCTCAATCTCCGGGTAGTAGTTGTTGCGTTCACGCATTTCCATGCGCAACTCGGTGTTGGCCCGGCGTGCTTCCTCGGGCGTCGCCGACTGTTCATCCAGGCGTCGTTCCAACTCGTGTTGCAGGCCCACCAGTGACTCCAACACTTCCGTGGAAAGCCGCGAACTCACGCGCACAGTGGGCAGTCCCAGAGACAGGTAGAGCGGGCCTCGTTGCGCTCTTTCAAGCTCAATTTCCAGCGCTGCACGCCGGCTGGGCGGCTCGGCTCCCAGCAGTTGGTCAAGCCCCACGTCGAGCGCCCCGGCAAGGTGTTGGAGCAGTGTCAGTTTGGGTTCGCGTTTGCCGTTCTCAATCAAGGAAAGCTGCGACGGCGCGGCCCCCACTTTCGCACCGAGATCGTCAAGTGTCATGCCCAGTTTCTTGCGCAGGTGCCGCACCCTACGGCCCAGCGAAATGATGTCCACCTCACCGTTTGCGGCGGCGTCCTTGCCGCGCGGCGCCAGTGCTTCTCCTGTGTTCCAGCCCACATTTGTCATTTCTTGAGAATACGTGAAGAAGTGCCAATCTTTCCAGTGTTTACCCCTAGAAACCTCTTGAAAACTTCTGAATAGTAGAAATCACGAAGAAGAACGCCGGATCTCGGGTTTCAATTACCGATAATCCCCACCGCAAAGGAGCGAGAACCATGAGCGCAGCATTTGAACCCGCAAAGACACCCGAGCAGAGCAATGCGCAGGCTGCCGCAGCCCTCGAACTCGAGTGGGCAGCCAACCCCCGCTGGAACGGGATTGAGCGGACATACTCAGGTGCCGACGTCGTGAAGCTGCGCGGCAGGGTCACCGAGGAACAAACCCTGGCCCGCCGCGGGGCAGAAAAGCTCTGGGACCAGCTGCGCAACGCCGGCCCCGACGGCTACACCAACGCACTCGGCGCCCTGACCGGCAACCAGGCTGTCCAGCAGGTCAAGGCCGGGCTGAAGGCTATCTACCTCTCCGGCTGGCAGGTTGCCGCCGACGCCAACACTTCCGGCAACACCTACCCGGACCAGTCCCTGTACCCGGTGAACTCGGTCCCCACGGTGGTCCGGCGCATCAACAACGCCCTGCTGCGGGCCGACCAGATCGAATTCTCCGAAGGCAAGCAGAGCGTTGAGGACTGGCTGGTGCCGATAGTGGCCGACGCCGAGGCAGGCTTTGGTGGGCCGCTGAACGCCTACGAGCTCATGAAGTCCATGATCGGTGCCGGCGCGGCGGGCGTGCACTGGGAAGACCAGCTGGCCAGCGAGAAGAAGTGCGGCCACCTGGGCGGAAAGGTTTTGATCCCCACGGCCCAGCATGTCCGCACCTTGAACGCGGCAAGGCTTGCCTCCGACGTCGCCGGTGTCCCCTCAGTCATCATTGCCCGCACCGACGCGGAGGCCGCCACCTTGATAACCTCCGACGTCGATGACCGCGACAAGCCGTTCATCACCGGCGAGCGTACCCCCGAAGGCTTCTACCATGTGCGCAACGGGATTGAACCGTGTATTGCCCGGGCCCTGGCCTACGCACCGCACGCCGATCTCATCTGGATGGAAACCGGCACCCCGGACCTGGCGCTGGCGAAGAAATTTGCCGACGCCGTCCACGCCGAATTCCCGGACCAGATGCTCGCCTACAACTGCTCACCGTCGTTCAACTGGAGAAAACATTTGGACGACGCCACGATCGCTAAGTTCCAACGTGAACTCGGCGCCATGGGCTTCAAGTTCCAGTTCATCACCCTGGCTGGCTTCCACGCCCTGAACTACTCGATGTTTGACCTGGCCCACGGTTACGCCCGTGACGGGATGAGTGCCTACGTCGAACTGCAGGAGCGCGAATTCGACTCCGAAGACCGCGGCTACACCGCTACCAAGCACCAGCGCGAAGTGGGCACAGGCTACTTCGACCTGGTGGCGAGCGCCCTGAACCCAAACAGCGGCACCCTCGCATTGGCTGGTTCCACAGAAGCCCAGCAGTTCCACTAACCCCCTTAACAACTGACCCGCAGAAAACGCCGAAAATTCACGATTTTGAGATGATTCTCGCCGTTTTCTGCGGGTCAGTTGAACCAGATTTGGAGCGCACCCCATGAACTCAACGAACAGCCTGAACGGAATCACGTTCAACGGCATCACCCTGACAGCACAGCCCATCCACCGCCAGGACGAGATCCTCACCCCCGAGGCCCTGGACTTCATCGCAGCCCTGAACCGCACTACCACCGCCCGTCGCGCGGAACTCCTGGCTGCCCGCAAGACACGCCGCACCCAGATCTTGAGCGGCACCGACCCCCGCTACCTGAGCCACACCTCCCACATTCGCGAAGACCCCAACTGGCGGGTTGCCCCGCCGGCACCGGGTTTGGCGGACCGCCGCGTGGAAATCACGGGCCCGGTGGATAAGAAGATGACCATCAACGCCCTTAACTCAGGGGCGAAGGTGTGGCTGGCTGACATGGAAGATTCCTCCACCCCCACCTGGGGCAATGTGATCCGTGGCCAGCTGAATCTGATCGATGCCCTGGAGCGTCGCATCGACTTCACCAGCCCCGAAGGCAAGGAGTACAAGCTGGCACCGGCGCAGGACCTGCCCACAATTGTGGTCCGTCCCCGCGGCTGGCACCTGCCGGAAAAGCACCTGCTCATCAACGGCAAGCCGATGGCCGGCGGGATTGTGGATTTCGGGCTGTTCTTCTTCCACAATGCGCGCCGCTTGATCGCCCAGGGCAAGGGACCGTACTTTTACCTGCCGAAGATTGAAAACCATTTGGAAGCCCGCCTCTGGAATGACATTTTCATCCAGGCGCAGCAGCTGCTCGGCATACCGCAGGGCACCATCCGGGCCACGGTTCTCATTGAGACCATCACAGCAGCCTTCGAGATGGAGGAAATCCTGTACGAACTGCGCGACCACGCCTCCGGTTTGAACGCCGGACGCTGGGATTACCTGTTCTCCGTCATCAAGAACTTCCGCACCCGGGGCCCGCGGTTTGTGCTCCCGGACAGGAACCAGATCACCATGACGGCCCCGTTCATGCGCGCCTACACCGAACAGCTGGTGCGTGCCTGCCACAGCCGGGGTGCCATGGCCATTGGTGGCATGGCGGCGTTTGTACCCAACCGCCGTGACCCGGAGGCGAACGCCAACGCCATGGAGAAGGTCCGTGCCGACAAAACCCGCGAAGCCAATGACGGCTTTGACGGCTCCTGGGTGGCTCACCCCGACCTGGTTCCCGTGGCCATGGAGGTCTTTGACGCTGTTCTGGGCACGAACCCGAACCAGATCAGCCGCACCCGCGACGACGTCGAACTCGATGACAGGGCCTTGTTGGACATTGCCAGCACCAAAGGCAACATCACCGAGCAGGGCATCCGCGCCAACATCTGGGTGGGTATCCAGTACATTGAGTCCTGGCTCCGCGGCCATGGCGCAGTGGCCCTGAACAACCTCATGGAGGACGCGGCCACAGCCGAAATCTCCCGGTCCCAGATCTGGCAGTGGATCCACAGCCAAGCAATCACCGACACTGGCGAACTCATCACCTTTGACTGGGTGAAGGAGATGCTGGAGGAGGAGTTTGAGAAGATGCCCCGGTTTGACGCCGACAGGTTCAAGGATGCTCTGGAAATCTTTGAGGCGGTGGCCCTGGGCGAGGACTTCCCGGCCTTCCTGACCACCTCCGCGTACACCAATTACCTGCACGAAACCCCCGAACCGACTCCGGTTGGCGAGCGGGAACTAGCTGCAGTATAGGTTTGCTTGCTTTCACCGGACGCGTAGCCACTGCAAGCCCGAGAGTCGGGTTCCGGTGAAAGCAGGCAAAGTACTGAACGATCCAGAACGTAGGCACCCGAGGGCCCCTTGCCGGCGCACGGCGTGCCGCGTTCTCGTCTATCTCGCTGACGGCGTGCCAGCTTGGTGGGGGTTGAAATTTCAGACTCCCCCACCAGCCTGGCACGCCGTCGTGGGTGGGGGCCTGTTTGCCCGGCTAGGTGGCCACCGTGACCGGGCCCCCCGGAGCCTGATTTCAGTAAGCTCCATCACGCAAGCCCACAGCCCCGGAATAATCGCCGCAAGGGACCCGTTGGGCGAAGTATGAAGATTGATATCTGGTCCGACGTGGCCTGCCCCTGGTGCTACATTGGCAAGCGCCGTTTTGAGAGCGCCCTGAACGCTTTCCCGCACAAGGACGCCGTGGAGGTGCAGTGGCGCAGCTACCAGCTGGACCCCACCATCCCCGAGCACTATGACGGCACCGAGCTGAGCTACCTGAGCGAACGCAAGGGCATGGACCCGGCCCAGGTGTCGGGCATGTTCGCCCATGTCACCGAGCAGGCCGCCGCCGAAGGCTTGAACTACAAGTTCGAGAACGTCGTGGTGGCCAACAGCTTCAACGCCCACCAGCTGTTGCACCTGGCCACTGCCCAGGCGAAGGGCGACGCCGTCAAGGAAGCCCTGCTCTCGGCTCACTTTGAGCACGGGGTCGACATCGGCAACCGTGAGGAATTGGTGCGCATTGGCACCGAGGCCGGCTTGGACACCGTGGAAATTAGCGAGGCGCTGGACACCGACAAGTACGCCGAGGACGTTCGTGCGGACTTCGCCGAAGCCCGCGCCATTGGTGTCACGGGTGTGCCGTTCTTTGTCATTGACAAGAAGTACGGCATTTCCGGCGCCCAGCCCGCAACCGTGTTTACCCAGGCCCTTGAGGAAGCGTGGCAGGAGGCCAACCCGTTGACAATGGTCAATGCGGGCGGCTCCGACGCAGAAGCATGCGGCCCGGACGGTTGCGCACTTTAGAGTTGCCTCCCCTACGGGCTGGCCGGTTCCCATCGGCCGCACACGGCGTCGGGCGATACTATGCGCAGCATGAGGTTCTGTTCACGCTCAGCGAGAACTGCCTCAATACCGGCCAACACGTTCATGTAAAACGGCTCGGAACCCACCTGCTCGGCGTCACGCAATAGCACAATGCCAACGGTTTCACTGCGCGATTGTGACAGGGCTCGGGCGCTGGAACTGGCGTACCAGCCCAGCTCGGCGGCGAGCGCAAGAACGCGGTCCCGCGTCTCCTGACCCACCCCAGCCCTGCCGTTGAGGGCATAGGAGACCGAGGCCTTGGATATCCCTAACTGCTGCGCCAGATCGGCGATTGTCACATTGCCCACGGCGCAACTCCTACTGCTGCTGTTGGACTAAGTGTTCCACGCTGGAGGCGGAGAGCACGTGGTCAATGACCATATGCCCGGCGCCGAGCACACCTGCGTGGCCGGCCGCCATGGACTGCACAATGCGCAGGCGCGCGGTGGCCAGCGGCAAGGAGCGTTGGTACACGATTTCGCGCACGCCGGCCATGAGGTACTCCCCGGCCGATGCCAGCCCGCCGCCAATCACAATGACCGAGGGGTTGAGCAGATTCACACAGGCGGCGAGCACATCGCCGATGTCCCGGCCAGCTTGGCGCATGGCCGAGATGGCTGCCAGATTTCCGCGCCGGGCCAGATCCAACACGTCCTCACCGGTTGCTGCCGGCACACCTGCAGCTGCCAGTGCCGCGGCCACTGCCGGCCCCGAAGCCATAGCCTCCAAGCAGCCGAAGTTGCCGCAGCGGCACATGATCTCACCGCCCCGGGGGACTCGAACGTGGCCGATGTCCCCGGCCGTCCCGTCAGCACCGCGCTGGAGCAACCCGCCGCTGATGATGCCGGCACCAATGCCCGTGGCGACCTTGACGAACAGGAGATTCTCGGCGTCGGGCCAGTACGACGCGCGCTCCCCGAGGGCCATGATGTTCACGTCGTTGTCCACCAGCACGTCCACGGCGAACCGCTGCTGAACATAGGCGGGCACGTCAAAACCATCCCAGCCGGGCATGATGGGCGGGCTTGCGGGCTTCCCCGTTGAGTGCTCGACGGGCCCCGGCAAGCCAATCCCGATCCCGACAAGTTCACGTTCGTGGCGGCTGGCCTGGCTAAAAAGCCGGCCGCACAGCTCCAGTACCTGATCCAATACCAGCGTGGGCCCGGCCGAGATCTCAATGGTTTCGCTGAGTTCGCTCAGCACCGTGCCGCGAAGATCCAGCAACGCAATCAAAACGTGCGTGGCACCAACATCGACGGCAAGGATGACGCGGGCGGATGGCTGAAAGGCAAAGCGCGACGGCGGTCGGCCACCCGAGGAGACGGCCTCGCCGGCGGGACCAATCAGCCCGGCCGCGCTCAGGGCATCGATCCGGGCGGCCACTGTTGAGCGCGCCAGCCCCGTTATGTCGGCAAGTTCCGCCCGGGTCCGTGCACGCCCGTCGCGCAAAAGTTGAAACACATCGCCGGCACGCGAGTATCCGTAGGGCTGCCCGCTGGAATCAGGGCCCGGGGCGCTGTTCGATGACGCGCCGCGAGGCGGGGTGAGCACTGGTGTCTTTGGCATTCTCAATAAATAACACACCGGCTTCTATCTGTCACAATCCGATAGTAGGGAGGCGTTTCGCAATCTTTTGCTTGACGCTCGGCAAAAGTTCCCCTAGCTTGGAGTGGAACACACATCCACGCATTCCAGGAGACCCCAGTGACGTATTCTCTGCAGCTGTACACCGTGCGCAAGCCACTTGAAGAGGACTTGGCCGGAACCATTGCCCGCGTGGCAGAACTTGGATTTACCAAGGTTGAACCCTACAACTTTGTGGCCACGGCCGATGCCCTCGCCGCAGCCTTCAAGGACCATGGCATCACAGCCCCTTCCGGCCATGCGCCGCTGCTGAGCACCGACCAGGACGAAATTTTTGCCGCAGCCAACAAGCTGGGCATCACCACAGTCATTGACCCCTACATAGCCGCCGAGCAGTGGCAGAATGCCGAGGACATCCAGAAGATTGCCGACGGACTCAACGCAGCGGCGAAGAAGGGTGCCGAGTACGGAGTCCGGGTGGGTTACCACAACCACGCCTGGGAGCTGGAGGCCAAGATCAATGGCACCACGGCGTTGGAGTACTTTGAGACGCTGCTTGATCCGGAACTGGTGCTGGAGGTGGATACGTACTGGGTTTCCGTGGGCGGAGAAAGCGCCGTGGACATCCTGAGCAGCCTGGGCGAACGCGTCAAGTACATCCACATCAAGGACGGCCCCCTGACCACTGACACCAAGGCCCAGCTGCCTGCCGGACAGGGCGAGGTGCCCATCTGGGACGTCATTGGCGCGGCCAAGTCCTTGGAAGTTGGTGTAGTGGAATTTGACGACTATGCCGGCGACATCTTCGACGGCATTGCCCAAAGCCTTGCCTTCCTGAACCGCGGAAGGGCCTAATCCCATGGCAAAAACAGGACCCGTCGGTGTAGCAGTTATTGGTGCCGGCAATATCAGCAAGCAGTACTTGGATAACCTCACCACGTTCCCGGACGTCAAAGTCTTGGTGGTCGCTGACCTTTTCGAAGACGCGGCCGCCGCACGTGCCGCCGAGTACGGTATTGACATCTCCGGCGGTGTTGACGTTGCCCTGACCCACCCCGATGTGGAGATCGTGGTGAACCTGACCATCCCGGCCGCCCACGTGGAGGTTGCCTCGGCGGCCGTGAAGGCCGGCAAGCATGTGTGGACGGAGAAGCCGTTCTCCTTGGACCGCGACAGCGGACTGGGCTTGTTGAAGGAGGCGCAGGCGGCCGGCATGCGGCTCGGTTGCGCCCCGGACACGTTCCTTGGCGCTGGCCTGCAGACGGCCCGGCGCCTCATTGACGCCGGCGCCATTGGCACGCCCTTGACGGCTTTGACCATGTTCCAGTCCCCCGGGCCGGAGTCCTGGCACCCGAACCCCGCCTTTTTGTTCCAAGAAGGTGCCGGCCCGTTGTTCGACATGGCCCCGTACTACCTAACGGCGCTGGTTCAGACGTTTGGTCCCATCGCCAAGGTCGCCGCCGTGGGCTCCACAGCTTTCCCCACCCGCACCATCGGTTCCGGGCCCAAGGAAGGGGAGGTGTTCGACGTCGAGGTTCCCACACATGTCAGCGCCATGGTGCAGTTTGCTTCCGGCGCCTCCTCGCACAGCGTGTTCAGCTTCGAATCCCCCAAGCCCCGTATGGGTTTTGTGGAAATCACCGGCACGGAGGGCACCATCTCCTTGCCCGATCCCAACAACTTCGACGGCGAGATTCAGCTGTGCAAGCGCGGCGAGGACGAGTGGACAACCATTCAGGCGGAAGGCCCCGCTCAGGGCCGCGGCATGGGCGTGCTGGACATGGCCCGCTCGCTGCGGGCGGGCGTGCCGCACCGGGTCCCGGGCGAACTGGCGTATCACGTCCTTGACGCCATGGTCTCGGTCGCCGAGTCCGTGGACAGCGGCGAGTTCGTCACCGTCCACAGCACCGCCCCAGTTGCCCCGGCGTTGCCCGTTGACTGGAACCCCACCGAAGCAACTCTCTAGGAATCGCTGACATGACCTCCCCCCAGACCTCCGGGTCGCGCCCCCTAGGCATTGCCGCCATTGGCTATGCGTTTATGGGCCAGGCACATTCCAACGCCTGGCGCACAGTGGCCAACCACTTTGACGTCCCCGACTTTGAACAGAAGGTCTTGGTGGGCCGTGATGCCGGCGCCGTGGCCGCGGCCGCGCACAAGTACGGCTGGAGCGAATTCGCCACCGACTGGCGGGAGGTCATTGCCCGCGACGACATAGACATTGTGGATATTTGTGCGCCAGGCTGGCTGCACGCTGAAATTGCGACGGCGGCGCTGGCAGCGGGCAAGCATGTTCTGGTGGAGAAGCCGCTGGCAAATTCCCTGGCCGAATCCGAGGCCATGGTGGCGGCGGCGCAGGCGGCACGCGCTCTCGGTGTGCGGTCGATGGTTGGCTTTAACTACCGCCGCGTGCCTGCCCTGGCGCTGGCACGCAAACTCATCGCAGCCGGTGAGCTGGGCACTGTCCGTCAGGTCCGCGCGTCGTACCTGCAGGACTGGTTGGCCAACGATGAAGCCCCCATGACGTGGCGGCTGCGCAAGGAAACCGCCGGGTCGGGCGCGTTGGGCGACATCGCCTCACACGCGGTGGATCAGGTCCAATACCTACTCGATGACACAGTAGCCGACGTCTCCGGCCGGCTGCATACGTTTATCACCGAACGGCCGGGCCCGGATGGTCCCGAGCAGGTAACTGTCGACGACGCCGCTTGGGCCACGCTGACCCTGTCCGGCGGCGCCGTGGCCAGCGTGGATGTGTCACGCGTGGCGCTGGGGCAAAAGAACGCGCTGCGCCTGGAAGTTTATGGCACGGCCGGGTCAATGACCTTCAACCTGGAAAACCCCAACGAACTGTTCTTCCTCAACGGCACCGAACCCGATGAGGTCCAGGGGTTCCGGCGAATCCTCGTCACCGAACCCGAACACCCCTATATGTCAGGCTGGTGGCCGCAGGGACATGTGATTGGCTGGGAGCACAGCTTCACGCACCAGATCCGTGACTTCCTGCTGGACATCGCCAACGGCTCTGACCCGTCGCCGTCGTTCGAGGAAGGCTTGGGCGTGCAGCGCGTCCTGGCCGCCATTGAAGCTTCCTCGGCTGCCGGTGGCGCCACAGTTCCCACCGCCGCACCCCACCTCGTCGCAAAGGACTAACACCATGCCCCGCCCGTACACCTTGTTCACCGGCCAGTGGGCCGATCTCCCCTTTGAAGATGTGGCACGTCTTGCCTCCGAATGGGGCTATGACGGCCTGGAAATCGCCTGCTCCGGGGATCATCTTGACCCGTGGCGCTGGGACGAGCCCGGCTACGTCTCCGGCAAGTTGGCCGTGCTGGAACGCTATGGCCTGCAAGTGTGGGCCATCTCCAACCACCTCAAGGGCCAGGCCGTGTGCGATGACCCCATCGACTTCCGTCACCAGGCGATTGTTGGCACCAAGGTGTGGGGCGACGGCGATCCCGAGGGCGTGCGCCAGCGCGCGGCCGAGGAAATGAAGCTCACGGCCCGCCTGGCGCAGGCGCTGGGCGTCAAAACAGTGGTGGGCTTCACGGGTTCCTCGATTTGGCAGTACGTGGCGATGTTCCCGCCCGTCCCGGAATCGGTGATCGAGGCCGGCTACCAGGACTTTGCCAACCGCTGGAATCCCATCCTCGACGTCTTTGACGAATGCGGCGTGCGTTTCGCCCACGAGGTGCACCCCTCCGAAATCGCCTACGACTACTGGACAACTGTGCGCACGCTGGAAGCCATTGGCCACCGGCCGGCGTTTGGGCTGAATTGGGACCCGTCGCACTTCATGTGGCAGGGCATTGACCCGGTCTCCTTCATCTGGGACTTCAAGGACCGGATCTACCATGTTGACTGCAAAGACACGAAGCTGCGCCCCACGGGCCGGAACACCGTCATGGGTTCCCACCTGCCCTGGGGAGACCCGCGCCGCGGCTGGGACTTTGTCTCCGCTGGACGCGGGGATGTGCCCTGGGAATCGTCCTTCCGCGCCCTGACAGCCATTGGCTACGACGGCCCCATCTCCATCGAGTGGGAAGACGCCGGGATGGACAGGCTCCAGGGCGCACCCGAGGCACTGGCCGCCCTGAAAAAGTACGACTTTGCACCGTCAGCGCTGGCCTTCGACGCGGCATTCAGCAACCAGGACTAGACCGCCGCACCTGCCATTCGCCGAGTCAGACGGCGCCTCGTCGAGTCAGACGCTGCGCTGCGCCCCACTCGCGGCGTTCCGTCTGACTCGGCGCCCGGCGCTAGAGTGGATTCCATCATGAGCATTCCAAAAACTCCACGGGCCTCCGTCCGCATTGACGCGTGGCTGTGGGCCATCCGGGCCTACAAGACGCGTTCGATGGCCACGGCCGCCTGCCGCGCGGGCCACGTGAAACTCAACGATGTCAACGCCAAGGCCTCACACACTGTGGTGCCCGGCGATACCGTCCGCGTCCGCCAGCCCGGCTATGACAGGATTTTAGAAGTCCGCCAGCTCATCAACAAACGAGTGGGCGCCGAGGCCGCCTCACACTGCTTCACCGACCACACTCCCCCGCGCCCCGTGCTCCCGGCACTCGGCCTGCCGCAGCGTGACCGAGGCGCCGGCCGGCCCACCAAGAAGGACCGCAGGGAGATGGACCGCCTGCGAGGGGACCCCTAAACCAGCCCGGTGATCGAGCCTGTCTAGACTCCGGCGAGGCACAGCCGATCATCGCTTCGGCGGCGCAAACCCGGGTGTGGCAGCCGGGCACCGCCTTCGTGGTGCCTTGCGTTCCAGATAGGAGCGCACCCCTTGCCCCGATCCTGCCCACGAGGAAAAATTGACGTTGGGGACGTTTCCTGTCTTCAAGCACCCGTCGCGGAGGTTTGTGCCATGTTTCATCTGGAGGATATTAATCTCGAAGATCTGGCTCAAGCGCTGGAATTCAACTTCATGGATTTGGAGACATTCTTCTGGCTGGATCCAACCACCGGAAAAATTGAACTCTGGGGTGAAGAAGCCGCAGACGAAGCGGAGGCGGAGGGATGGGACCTGGACGACAGGGGCGGCATCCGAATCGACCCGATTCAATCTTACGAAGGCTATTCAGACATGGAGAACTTCATTTCCACTGTCCAGGACCCCAAGTGCCAGGATCGCCTGAGTCGTGCCATTGAACGCAGCAAGCCCTTCCGCCACTTTCAGGATGTTCTCCACCAGTATCCCGAGTTGCCGTCGCAGTGGTACGCATTCCATGACGCCGCCATGAAGGTGCGGGCCATTGAATGGCTCCGGGACAACGAACAAGTGGAAGACGCCGAAACTGAGGGCGCGCTGGCACAACTGCGCGCGGAAGCACAGTAGCCGCAGCTTTACGGGACCGCTGCTTCGTTCGAGGAAACATCGGTGCGAACTGCCAGATTCGCGCGGGTGCAGCTAGCTCGGACGCACAGGCAATGCCACTGACCGAAGGAATCCCATGCCACAGACAACATTCCCGGTCCCCAGTGCTGGTCCGATCAGCGGTTGGGCGTCCAGCCAATGGCCGGGGCAATGTACTGGGCAATGTTCGCCAGCATTTTGGTGTTGTAGGCAACCCCGAGCTGGTTCGGCACCGTCAGCATCACGGTGTCTGCTGCCTGCACGGCCGCGTCTGCGGCTAGATCACGCGCAATATCGGCAGGGTCGCCAATGTAGCTCTTGCCAAAGCGCGAGACCAGGCCGTCAATGATGCCCACCTGGTCCTTGCTGTCAGCCTGCGCGCGGAGCCCAAAGTACATGTGGTCAACGTCGTCAACCACTGGAATGACGCTGCGGCTGACGGAAACACGCGGCGTGAAGTTGTGCCCCGCCGCAGCCCACTCATCCCGGAACAGCTGAATCTGCTCGGCCTGAAGCTGGTCAAAAGGCACGCCCGTATCTTCGGTCAGCAGCGTCGAACTCATCAGGTTCATACCCTGCTGGGCTGCCCATACTGCCGTTCCGCGGGATCCGGCACCCCACCAAATCCGCTGGGGTAGCCCCGGTGACTGCGGTTCAATGCGCAGGAGCCTTTCGCCACCCATGGAGGCGTGCTCGCCGGGCTCGGCCACACCGGCCCCGGAAATAGCATGCCTGAAAGCGGCAGTGTGGCGCCGGGCCATGTCGGCTCCGGTCTCGCCGTCGAGCGGGTAATACCCAAAGTCGGCCGCACCGTTAGCGGCAGGTTCGGGTGAACCACGGCTCACGCCGATCTGCAGCCGGGCGTCGCTGATCAAATCGGTGGCGGCCGCCTGCTCGGCCATGTAGAGCGAGTTCTCATAACGCATGTCGATGACGCCGGTGCCGATCTCAATCCGGCTGGTGCGCGCAGCAATGGCCGCCATCAACGGGAATGGAGCTGCCTGCTGGCGGGCAAAGTGGTGCACCCTAAAGAACGCCCCGTCGATGCCCAATTCCTCCGCGGCAACCGCCAAGTCGATGGCCTGGTGCAGGGAGTCGGCGGCTGTATTGGTTTGGGAGCCACGGCCTGCGCCGTAGTGACCGAAGGACAGGAAGCCAAGGCGTTTTTTGAAGTTTGTTTCCATACTCGGCTCAACGCAGGCCACCAGCCAGCTATTCCATGCAAACGCATATAGCTGGCTGGGGGTCTTGTGCGGCTACCGCTTCTTGACTACGTGGGCAACGGGATCGGCGGACTCATCCGCGGCACCGCGCGCCTTCTTCTGGGCCCGCTTGGCCTTGATGGCGTGGCCCTTGTCCATCTTTTTATGTTCGTGGTGGTGTGGCTGCTTGTCAGGCATCGTCGTCGAACGCTCCTCCAGTTGTGAAACCAGCGTCGGTTCGGGCCGTTTGGTCCAAATCGCCCCCTCTGCCCACGTTACGCCGATTTTGGACTGGGCAGTAGGGCCTGTTCTAGGCGTCTTGTCGCCAGGAATTCCACAACGCCGCGTACGCGCCACCCATGGCCAGCAACTCATCATGGGATCCGAGCTCCGAGATCCGCCCCTTCTCCACTACTGCCACCCGGTCGGCGTCGTGCGCGGTGTGCAACCTGTGCGCAATGGCCACCACCGTGCGTCCGCTGAGCACTGCGCCCAGCGAGAATTCCAGCTCGCGTGCCGCTGCCGGGTCGATCAGTGACGTCGCCTCATCCAGCACCAGCGTGTGGGGATCGGCCAGCACCAAGCGGGCGAGCGCCATCTCCTGGGCCTGCCCCGGCGTCAAGGTGTGGGCACCTGAGCCCACCTCCGTGGCCAGTCCCTGGGGCAAGGCGCGCACCCAAGCCAGGGATCCGACGTCGGACAGGGCCTTTTCAAGTTCGCCGTCACTAGCGCTGGCCTTGCCCAGGCGCAGGTTGTCCGCCAGGGTCCCGACAAAAATGTGGTGCTCCTGCGTCACCAGGGCCACCTCGCGGTGCAACTCATCCAGTGGCCTGTCCACCAGAGGAACCCCGCCCACCTTGACCGATCCTGCGGTGGGCGGGTGGATGCCGGCAATCAGCCGCCCCAGCGTGGACTTGCCGGCGCCGGACGGGCCAACCATGGCCAGCCGCTCCCCGGGGACCAGGGTCAGATCGATCCCGTGGAGCACGTCGCGGCCCTCACGGTAGGCGTAGCGAACCTCATCCACCACTAGGGACTCGTCCACCGGCTGGGCGTCGGTGGCCGTCCTGTCACCGGTCACATTGCGGATGCCCACAATGCGGGCCAGGGAGGACGCACCCACCTGGATCTCATCAATCCACATGATCAAGGTGTCCACCGGGTCAATGAGCTGCATGGCGTACAGTGCCACGGTGGCCACCATCCCGGCGCTCACTGTCCCGTTGGAGGCAAGCCAGCCACCCCACAGCAGGACAGCCGCCACGGGAAGCCAGAAGGAAAAATCGGCCACCGGGAACAGCACTGTGCGCAGGCCCAGGGTGTACTTTTCAACGTCGAAGCAACGGCGCAGCGCCGCGTCGATCCGACCGCGGCGGTGCGGTCCCAAGCTCAGCGCGTCAACAGTGCGGGCACCCTCGATGGTCTCGGTGATGGCACCGTTGAGGACGGCGTAGCTTTCACGTTCGCGCAGATAGCCGGGGGTGGCGCGTTTGAGGTACCACCGCGTCACGGGGATGAGCATGGGCGCACCCACCAACAAAGCCACGGCCAGCAACGGGCTGGTGAAGACCGCCGCGGCAACCGTCAACGCAATGGTGGCCACCGAAACCAGCACCTGCGGCACACCAAATCTGACTGTATGCGAGACGGCGTCGACGTCGTTGGTGGTGCGTGAGACCAGATCGCCGGTACCTGCCTTTTCCACAGTGGACAGCGGCAGAGAGGTCACCTGCTCCATGAATTCCTCACGCAGCTGGGCGAAGACTTTTTCGCCCAGGACCATGCCCCTGCGCCGGGCCCAGCGGGCCAGGAACGTTTGCACCACCACAAAGGCGGCCAACACCAGCGCCACGTTGGTGACGAATCCGGCGGTGGTGCCGTCGGTGATGGCGTCCACCAGCCGGCCAAGCAGGAACGGACCAGCCAAGCCAGCGATGGCGGCCAGGACGTAGAGTCCCACCACGATTGTCAGGGGCTTGCTGTGCTGGCGCATGAGACGGACGCCTTCGGCCTTGACCTGCGCCGCATCCGCTACTGGGAGCTTGTTGTTGGCCATCAGTTTTGCCCTTCCCTGCCCGAGGTGCCGTGATTGTTGTCTTTGTGCTTGTCATCGGCATGTCCGTCCATGCCGGCGCCGCGAATCACCACGTTGCGGTAGTCCGGCAGCGTCGCCAGGAGTTCGTGGTGCGTCCCCTGGGTGAGCCGCTCATCCCGGTCGAGGAAATAGACGGTGTCCATGGCACCGAGCATGAGCGGGCTGGCAGTGACCACCACTGTGGTGTTGGCCGCCGTGCGCCGCTCGGCCGTCAACGCGGCGGCAATCCGGGATTCCGTGTGCGCATCAACAGCACTTGTCGGTTCAATGAGCACCAGCACCTCCGCCCCGGTCAGGATGGCGCGGGCCAGGGCCAGGCGCTGGCGCTGGCCGCCGGAGAAGCCGCGGCCCTTCTCGGTGACTTCATCGTCGAGGCCGTACTCCAGCCCGTCAAAAACATCCGCGGCACTGGCCACGTCAATGGCCGCCATGATGCCAGTGTCACTGTGCCGCCCGGCCGGGTCCAGCTCTTCACGCAGGGTGCCGGTGAACAGTTGCGGCTCGGCGTCGGACACCACAATGCGTGAGCGCACCTGACCCAGCGGGACCAGGTGCAGGGCGGCCTCGCCCCACAGCACTTGAGCCTCGCGCAGCACCGCATCTTCAAAGCGGCCAAGGCGGCGGGCAAGTTGCGCCGACGCGGCAGGGTCCGCCGAGACGATGCCTGTGAGCAGGCCCGGCTGGATCAGCGCGCCGGAGCTGCTGTCAAGCAAGACGCTCGGTGCCGTTGGCGCACCAACTGTTGCGCCGCCGTCGTGCACGGCAGAGGGTGTGGCCAGGACATCGATGATGCGGCGGGCGCCAACGCTGGCGCGAATGAAGCGGGAGACGGCGTCTGAGGCGGTGCGGATGGGCGAGACCAGGAAGACGGCGTAACCGTACAGGGCCACCAGCTGGCCGGTTTCAATCTGGCCCGAAAGTGCCTGCATGGCGCCAATCCAGGTGAACGCGACGCTGAAAACGCCGACCACCAGAACCTGGGCGGCGTCAAGGTCGGCGAGCGAATAGGCCACCTTGTTGCCGGCCAGCTGTGTTTCCCGTGAACGCTCCCGGTACCGCTCCACGAAGATGTGCTCGCCGCCAATGCCGCGCAGCACACGCAAACCTGTCACGGTGTCGGCCCCCAGGGCTGTCATTTTTCCGGCGGCATCGCGTTGTTCCCGCTGGCGTTTTTGTAGGGGCCGGATCACGAACAACAGCATGGCCCCGCACAAGGGGACACCGAAGAGCACCACCAATCCCAACTGCCAGGAGGACTGAAACACCAAGAACGTCACCAGCAAGTAGCCGACCACCGAACCGGCCAGACGGGCGGAGACGTCAAAGATCTCGCCGATCCGCATCGCATCCGAGGCCGATGTGGAGACGACCTCGCCCGTGGAGAACTTTTGCGGCAGGGCGTCGCCGCTGCGGGTGACCTTGTAACCAATCAATTGCGAGCATCTGAAAGCGGCCTGCATCCAATTGCTCACAGCTGCCCTATGCCGCAACGTTGAGGTCGCCGCCTGGATGATGGTCAGGCCAAGGAGCAGGCCCACCCATCCTGTGAGCGCACCAAAGTTCCCTGCAACAATGCCCAGATCAACGGCCTGACCCAGGACATACGGGATCAACCCCTGGGAAATTGTCCAGAGGGAGCCGTAAGTGATGCCCAGAAGCAGCGTCGCCCGTTGGGCCTTGGCAAGCCACCACAGGAATCGTGACGGTGAACGGAGATCGGGACTGCTGGCATCGGGATAGGGAAATGAGCGCACAAGGCCTTCTGAAATTGGTGGATTGGCAGACTTGTCTAACGCGATCAAGCGGCGCTTCAAAGCGCGGCGATCAACGGACGGCGTGGGGCTGCTGTTGTCTAACTCACAATATGTAACTCTAACGCAAAAAACTTGTCTTTTGGAAGAGCCGCGCGGGCCCATCCAGATCGGCTGCGCGTGCCGGGAACGCTTTGTCCGAGTCGGCCCCGCGGGCAGCGCCGTGGGCGCCTGGGTCAAGGCGCACCGCGCTGCCTGCTTTTCGGCACCGAGACTGTCGGCATCGAGACTGCCGGCGGATCACGTATCGCCTTAGAAGTGCCGCCCGGACGGTGGCATGAATTCATCTCAGCGAGCTGGCATTCACCGCGAAACGCCAGAAGGGGCGCGTGTAGACGTTATGACCAACAAGACCATAAACAAATTCTTGATCGTTTTTACCCTCACATTCATTTCCATAATGGCGATCGGTCTAATGTGCCTGCTTCTGATTCCACAAACCAACTAGAAAAAAGGCCAACTGCCGCCGAGTCTGCGTCACCCGCGGCGGGCATGGATGACCTTCCAGTCAATGCTCAAAAAGGGACACCACTATCTCCCTGTTGGTAGCTTTCAGCTGCCCCGGTGCCGTGAACTCGCCGGCGAAGCAGCCCTCTGACCGATGAGTCTCCTTGTTCAAATTTTCTTCGTCACAGCATGACCACCCATGGATACAAGGGTAGTCATGGATAGGTGGGCAGCCACGGCATTCAGCAAAGCTTCCGCGCGGTAGCGGATCCACCGAATGTGAAAGAATCCATCAATGTTCGAAACTGTAGATCAAGCCGCCGCCGTTCGTGCGACGGCTTTCATCCGCCTCTCAAGGTGGCGGCACCGCCCGGAACGCCTGGTCCGCTACGACGCCTATTGGGCGAACGGCCGCGTGGAATTCGACGTGAGCCTTTCGAAGATGCTGTTTCGAGGATCCCCGGCGGACTTCGACCCCGTCGCCAAGAGCGTGCACGCCCACTGCCCGGAAGCAGGGACCGGCCGGTGGGTGAACGAATTCGGCTGCGTCGTTGAGGGACCCACCCAGACCGATCCGAACCCGCCAGGAAAAGGCCGAAGCAAGTGGCACAGGTATGGGGTTTCGAGATACGAATCGATCATGAGGGCGACGTATGCGTGGCGTCTCGGCGGTGGAATCGCCAGTCTCGGCCTTGGCATCCTTCTCCTCAACGCGCCGATAAGTGATGGGCCCGCCGGGCTGGTCGGAGCTGTATTCTCCCTCACCGGGGTGGCATCCCTCGCCTGTTTGATCCCCGGTAAAAACCGACCTTGGTAAGTCGCAAGTTCTAAAGTGATAGAGCGGCTTGACCCGGGTTTGATGGAGCCGGTTTGTTAGACCCGTTCCACCATTTTGATGGCAGTATATTCGAGATACCACGGCACGGCGTGTCGCTCTCGGCAACGTCCTACAACGCCCCAACAACCCACGTCGTCGTCTTGGCTGAACCTAGTCGACCGCGGATTCAGGGACCTCACAGAAAGAGCCCTGCGCCGCGGCACCCTCCAAGAAACCAACGTCGAAGACTGCTCTGCGGCCGGCCCGGCACCGTCTTCCGGCGATGACATTTTCTCTAAAAAAGCTTCATTAATTGATGAAGACTCCATCGGTATCGCAACTCCAAAAGGTATGGAGTGTTGCAACGATCCCTGTAACTCGCCCACCAAAACACGGGAATTCTTGATCCAACAGCTGCCACACAGATCCCGGCGGGGGGAGATGCTGGCCACCACCGTCAGGGCTGGCTCCGGAAGCAACTTAAGATTGAAGCATGAGCGCAACACTTGTGGTGAAGGACCTCTCCGGAGGCCATGCCCACCGCACCTTATTCAGCAATCTTTCCTTCACGGTGGCCCCGGGCGATGTCATTGGCGTGGTGGGTGCCAACGGCGCCGGGAAATCCACGCTTCTGCGCCTGCTCGCCGGCGCCGACGCACCCCAGGGCGGCACTGTCAGCACCGCGCCGCAGGACGCGTTTGTTGGCTGGTTGCCGCAGGAGCACGAACGCCTCGCGGGCGAAAGCATTGCCGCCTATATTGGCCGCCGCACGGGCTGCACCGACGCCACCGAAGCCATGGAGTCCTCGGCTGAGGCGCTGGGCTCGGGCAACTCCGAGGACGACGACAAGTACTCCAACGCCTTGGACCACTGGCTGGCGTGCGGGGCCGCCGATCTGGACGATCGCATCCCGGCCACCCTTGCCGAGCTTGGCCTGGACGTTGGCCCCGAGGCCCTGATGACGGGCCTTTCCGGCGGCCAGGCTGCCCGCGTTGCCCTTGCTGCATTGCTGCTGAGCCGCTTCGACATCGTATTGCTGGATGAGCCCACCAACGATCTGGATCTGGCCGGGCTTGCCCGGCTCGAGGAGTTCGTCACCGGTTTGCGCGGTGGCGTTGTCTTGGTCTCCCATGACAGGGAATTCCTGGCCCGCTGCATCACCTCCGTGGTTGAACTTGATCAGGCCCAGAACAAAGTTGCCGTGTACGACGGCGGTTACGACTCCTTCCTGGAGGAGCGCGCCGTCGCCAAGCGGCACGCCCGTGAGGCGTACGACGAGTTTGCCGACAAGAAGGCTGACCTGGTGGGTCGCGCCCGCACCCAGCGCGAATGGAGTTCGCAGGGCGTGCGCAACGCCATGAAGAAAAACCCCGACAATGACAAGATTCGCCGGCGGGCAAGTGCCGAATCTTCTGAAAAGCAGGCTCAGAAGGTCCGCCAGATGGAGTCCCGGATCGCCCGGCTCGATGAGGTGGAGGAGCCTCGCAAGGAGTGGGCGCTGCAGTTCAGCATCGGCGCCGCAAGCCGTTCCAGCACAGTTGTTTCAACCCTGAATGAGGCCGTGGTGCAGCAGGGAGACTTCACCCTGGGGCCCGTCTCGGCACAGGTCAACGCGGGCGAAAGGATTGGCATCACGGGCCCCAACGGTGCCGGCAAGTCCACCCTGCTCAGGCTCTTGCTGGGCCACACAACGCCGGACAGCGGCACGGCTTCCCTGGGCGCCAATGTGGCGCTGGGCGAGATTGACCAGGCCCGGAGCCAGTTCCCCGAAGACACTCCCCTGGGCGCAGCCTTTGAGTTGCTTGTTCCGGTCCTGAACCAGGCCGAGGTCCGCACATTGCTGGCCAAGTTCGGACTCAAGGCCGATCAGGTGACAAGCACAGTGGCAGCTCTCTCCCCCGGCGAACGCACCCGCGCCTCCTTGGCACTTTTGCAGGCACGCGGCATCAATGTGCTGGTCCTGGATGAACCCACCAACCATCTTGACCTGCCGGCCATTGAACAATTAGAGGAGGCGCTGGAGAGTTACGAGGGCACCTTGCTGCTCGTGACCCACGACCGCAGGCTCCTGGACAACGTCCGATTGGACACCCGCTGGGACGTCAGCGCCGGAAAAGTCACCGAACAGTAACCACTGCCCTGGCGCCCCAACGTCATTCGGCGGCCCCCGCGTCATTTTCCGCACCCTAAATGGGTTAGGTTTCCTTATCTGTTATGTGATTTTGGCTTACCATCACTAAAATGTTGGAATAGGCAACAGGTTGTTGTTTTCTGGATTTGCAACAACTACATAACGAATCTTGGTGCCTCTGCGCACCACTTCCCGGTTCCGGGCTACCCCTCGATACCCTTGTTGGCGTTGATGCGTATGAGCTCCTGAGGAACCGCTGGTGGCCATCCGCCAGAATACTGCCGCAGTCACATCTGCCGCCGCGCACCCTGCGCCATGATGTTCCGCCACAGAAACGCCCGTTTGGCCCCATCTGGCGGGCACGGATTCAAAGCATCGTTTTTACTATCGACACGAAGAATCCAAGGGATCAGGAGAGCAACATGACATTGCGAGTCGGAATTATTGGTGCAGGACCCAGCGGCATGGCACAGCTGCGAGCATTCGAATCAGCGCGCCTGAACGGCGCTGAGATCCCCGACATCATGTACGTTGAAAAACAGGACGATTGGGGTGGCCAGTGGAACACCAGCTGGATCGACGCCATGGCCGGCAAGTAGCATTCCTGCCCGCAGCGGCGTGGCACCCCGTCACCGAGATGTGGGAAAGCAAAAGGCCCGGAGGCCGCCCCAATCCTTGACGGGATTGGGGCGGCCTCCGGGCCTCGTTCAGACGTGTTTTATGCTTCGACGATGATGACCGTGTATACCGGCTTGCGGCGCAGGGCCCGGTCGGACCAGCGCAGCAGGGCCTCGGCGATGGCCTTTTCAGCGCCGTGGCCGGTCTTCTCGCCCCGGAGCCCGGAGATGGTCTTCTCCACGATTCCGGTGGCCTTCTCCAGGTCCTTCTCCGTGAGGTTGAAGCCCACAGGGAAGTATTCCGGATCCTCTTCAATGTTGCCGGTGTCCGGGTTGACAATCAGCAGGACGGTGACGGCGCCGTCCTCTGCCAACCGGAGCCGGTCCTGCAAGGACTCTTCCGTAGCCGCGCCGGGAACCATGTTCTCGACATACACGTAGGCTGCGGGCACACTGCCGGTAACGCGGGCCACGCCGTCCTTGAGGTCGATAGTGGTTCCGTCCTCAACGATCAGTGCACGCTTGGGGTCCACGCCGGTGCGGACAGCAAGTTCGGCGTTCGCCTTCAGGTGGCGGTATTCACCATGCACGGGCATCACGTTGCGCGGGCGGACCAGGTTGTAGCAGTAGACAAGTTCACCGGCACTGGCGTGACCGGAGACGTGCACCTTTGCGTTGCCCTTGTGGACAACGTTGGCGCCCTGCTTGGTGAGGTCGTTGATGAGGCGGTAGATCGAGGACTCGTTGCCGGGCACCAGCGAGCTGGCCAGCAGAACAGTGTCACCCTCGGTCAGGTTGATCTGGTGGTCACCGCTGGCCATCCGTGCCAGAGCGGCCATGGGCTCCCCCTGCGAGCCGGTGCAAATGAGCACGGCCTTGTTGGGGGCCATCCGCTCAAGTTCCTTGGCATCGACGAGCATACCGCGCGGGATCTTCAAGTAGCCGAGCTCGCGCGCCGTGCCCATGTTGCGGACCATGGAGCGGCCAACGAACGCGATCTTGCGGTTGTATTTGTGCGCAGAGTCGATGATCTGCTGGATGCGGTGCACGTGGCTGGCGAAGCTGGAAACCACGACGCGGCGCGGTGCCGTGCGCATGACCTGGTCGATGGCCGGAATCAGATCGGCCTCGGCGGCCAGGAAGCCGGGAACTTCGGCGTTGGTGGAGTCGGGCATGAACAAGTCAACGCCTTCCTCACCAAGCCTCGCGAAGCCGGCAAGGTCGGTGATGCGCTTGTCCAGCGGGAACTGGTCCATCTTGAAGTCACCGGTTTCCAGCACCAGGCCGGCAGGTGTGCGAATGGCAACAGCCAAACCGTCCGGGATGGAGTGGTTCACTGCCAGGAATTCGACGTCGAACGGGCCGAACTTGCGGCGGTCGCCTTCCTTGACCTGGATCATCTTGCCCTTGATCCGGTGCTCGTCAAGCTTGGTCTTCAGGAAGGCCAGGGTCAGCTTGGCGGAAATGACGGGGATGTCGAGGCGGTGCTTGAGCAGGTACGGCACACCGCCAATGTGATCCTCGTGGCCGTGGGTCAGCACCAGACCAACAACGTCCGCCCACCTGTCCTTCAAGTAGGAGAAGTCAGGGATGATGACGTCGACGCCGGGGTGGTGCTCCTCGGGGAAAAGCACACCGCAGTCAACGATCAGCAGCTTTCCTGCAAATTCGAAGACTGTCATGTTGCGGCCAATCTCGCCCAATCCGCCGAGGGCGACGATGCGCATGGCACCGTCGGCGAGGGCGGGAGGGAGCTGGCGAACTGTTCTTCTCATGGGTTCCAAACTTTATTCTGTAGTAGGTGGCTGGCGGCGATGGTGCGCTGCCTTCTCGTGCGACGCATTCGGCCAAAAAGCTGCTCCGGTGTCGCTAAAAGTTAGGGGGATTGCTCCAAGCATGATTTTACCACCGCACCCGCACAACCATTCGCTGCCGCGTCAAGCTACATGTGTGCCGGTGGCGTGGCGGTGCTGGCGGCTGCCGGGCCCGCGTCGTTGCGGGCCGCTCAGTCCGGGGATTCGGTGGTGGCCAGGTAGTCGATCTCTGGAACATTGCTCACACCCGTACTGAAGGCGGTGACGGCCTTCAACACCGGTTCCGCACCGTCGAGGCGAATGATCAGCTTCGCTGTCTTCACCGGCTCGACGACGTGGATCCGCCGGGCGCCGATGGTGCCAGCGTCCACCAGCAGTTGGCCGTCGGCGGCATAGACAGTGTGAGCCGCCACACGCTGGCCAGCTGACAGTTCTTCGCTCAGGCGTACATGGTCAAAAACTATCTCCGTGCCGAAGTCGGCGAGCCAGCTACCGTCACCGACAGCGCTCAGCGAGGCCGCAAGAGGTGTCTGGAACCGGCGTCGAACTTCACGGGAAAACTCGCCAAGCCGGGCAACGTCCTCCGGCGGAATCAAGCCGCGCGTGTCCGGGGGCAGGTTCAGGAGCAGGTTGGCGCCGAGCCCCACTGAACGGTAGTAGATGGCCAGCAGGTGATCCACTTCCTTGGGCTGATCTTCCGGGTGCCAGAACCAGCCCCGGCGCAGCGAAACATCACATTCCGGCGGCAGGTAGAGGGCTTCGGTGAGAGCGGCCGAATGGACCGTGTAGTTGGAGAAGTTCGTTTCAGCCACCACGTAGTGCACGGGATCGGCGGCCAGACCGTCCTCATTGCCCACCCAACGAATGGTGGGGGCTCCCATGTTAAAGACCATGGCCGCAGGCTGCAGCTCGGCGATCAGGGCGCTGATGCGGTCCCAATCATAGTCGCGGCCCTGCGAGCCGGCGCCGTCAAACCACAGCTCACACAACTCACCATAGTTGGTGCACAGCTCCCGCAGTTGGGCCAGATAGAAGTCGTCGTAGGCCTCCCGGTCCGGGTAGCAGGCGGCATTCCTGTCCCACGGGGAAAGGTAGATGCCCAGCTTCATGCCGGACTTCCTGCACGCGGCAGCCACCTCGGCAACAACGTCCCCGGTGCCACCGCGCCACGGCGAGGCCGCCACGGAGTAGTCAGTGGTGGCTGTGGGCCAGAGACAGAAACCGTCGTGGTGCTTGGCGGTCAGAACAACGTACTTGGCACCCAGGGAGGCGGCGGTGTGGACCCACTGTTCGGCGTCCAGCGCGGTGGGGTTGAAGGACGCCGCGGGCAGCGTCCCGTCGCTCCACTCCTTGCCGTGAAAAGTGTTCACACCGTAGTGGAAGAACACACCCATGGCGTCGTGCTGCCAGGCGAGTTGGGCAGGAGTGGGGATCACCGAATGCATGAGCCAAGCCTTTCACAACAACGCACTGATTAGCTGCCCACACCTGCGTAGGAGTGCAGGCCGGAGAAGTACATGTTCACGATGGTGAAGTTGAAGACAACGCAAAGGTAGCCAACAATGGACAGCCAGGCCGCGCGTGTACCGGTCCAGCCCTTCGTGGCACGGGCGTGCAGGTAGCCGGCGTAAACCACCCAAATAACGAACGTCCACACTTCCTTGGTGTCCCAACCCCAGAAGCGGCCCCAGGCTTTCTCAGCCCAAATGGCGCCGAACATCAGCGTCAACGTCCAGCCCACAAACGCAATGCCGTTGATCCGGTACGAGAGGTTTTCAAGGCTCAACGCGTTGGGTACAAGACGCATCACGTGTGCCTTGTCCCTTTTACCGGCAGCAATGGAAGCCTCACGGCGGGCTTGGACGAGTTGCAGCACGGACATGGCAAAGGTGATGGT
The DNA here is from genome assembly GCF_054511095.1 of Arthrobacter sp. TMN-49. Lineage (NCBI taxonomy): Bacteria > Bacillati > Actinomycetota > Actinomycetes > Micrococcales > Micrococcaceae > Arthrobacter > Arthrobacter sp. TMN-49. The sequence goes on from NZ_JBTNDH010000001.1 coordinate 190,175, forward strand.
GAAGAATGCCGAGGACAGCACGGCAATGGAAACGTGAATGATCAGCCAGTAGCTCTGCAGCGCAGGCACCAGGTGTCCCACGGGAGTCCAGAAGGCGACTGATGCGGCAACCACCATGACCAGCACCAGGCCAATGACGAACGTGCCAAGGAAGCGCAGGTCGCGGCGGGTCAGCACCAGCAAGAACACCACAGCCACGGCAAAGCTGCCGGTGGTGCAGAACTCGTACATATTGCCCCACGGAACACGGCCCGCAGCCAACCCGCGAAACACCACGGCAAAGCCCTGTACGACGACGGCCACAACAGTCAGTGCCACGGCTACGCGGGCAACAACGCGGCGCTCCTGGCCATAAAGCATAGAATCGCCGGCCGTGATGCCGTCTGAGCCGGCATGGGTTTTGCTGCTGGGACGAACCGCCCGATCTTGCGGGCCGGAGCCCAGACCTTGTTCTGCGGCGCCGCGGGCGCCAACCAGGGCGGATTCCTTGCTGTTCAGCGTTTGACTCTGGACGGCATTCTCACCGGCCAAACCTTTCTTGACTGCCTGGCTAAAGGTCACCAAATCCCAGGCGTAGGCGCAAAAAGCCACGGCGTAGGCCAACCCCGCAACCAGCATGAGCTGCTCACTGAGTTGGGCGAAGCTTTCATTGATCTCTGGCATTACTGATCCTTACCTGCCGCGGGGACGTCCTGCGCGGAGTCGATTGTTGTTTGTGCCTGCTCACCATTTTGCCCCGCAGCTTCCATGGGCACCAGCCATTTGGCGTGCAAGGCCTTGTTGATGGCCGCGTATTCGCCAGCCAGGCGATGGTCCTCGCCGCGGGCCAGTAGGCCAAACTCCACCATGGTGCGTCCGTCAGGATGGTTGCCCGTGCGGACCCACACACGGCGGCGGTTGAGGAACAAGGAGCCCATGAGCCCGGCCAATGCCAAGACTGAGAACACCAAAACGTAGCCCTGGCCTGGATCGTGCCTGATGTCCAGGGCTGCGAATCGCTTGATGCCGTCAAAACTGATGGTTCCGTTGCCCTCCGGCAAGGTGTAAGACTGCCCCGGCACCAGCACAATTCCGCCCGAGTGCGTGTTGCGTGAGTTGATCTCGGCCAGCTTGGAGGTGTCGAGCGTGTAGACATTGCGCGGCGTCCCGCTGTCCAAACCTAGATCGCCTGTGTAGGCGTTGAGATTCAGCTGGGGGTTGAAGGGATCCGGGTCCGATCCGTAGGCCACACCCTTGTCATCGATGAGGGCCGTGGGCAGGAAGAAGCCCACAAATCCTAGCTGCTTGGGTTTGGCATCGGGGGCCTTGATCACCATCAAGGAGGTGTAGGCGCCGTCGGTGGGGATGGTGATGACGGGGCCCTGGAAGGCCACATTTCCCTTGCCGTCCTTGACGGTGACAATTGGGGCGTAGCCGTTGCCCACCAGATAGAGGTTTGTTCCGCCAACAGCAACCGGATCGTTAACTTTAAGAGTCTTCTTTTCGGACTCCGCGCCGGGTCCGTCCTTGACGTTCAGCGTGGCCGTGAAGTCCAGCGGCTGGCCATAGTGGGCCTCCGTTGACCTGTCATATTTAACCACCAGGCGGTCCAACTCGGCGGAGTAGGGGCTCAGCCTGTCCTCGGCAAAATTGGCTCCGGGGGTGAACGTGTCATACGCGGCCAGCGTGTTGACGAATGTTTCACCCTCCACCAAGACACGCTGCCCGCTGTAACCGAAGAATCCGCTGAAGCCGATGGCGGCCAGCACGCCAATCATGGCCGTGTGGAAGATCAGGTTCCCCACTTCCTTGAGGAAACCAATCTCGGCACCCACCGAGGGCCTGTCGGTATCCAGGTCGCGCACATCCACCCGGTAGCCACGGGACTTCAACACCGCTGCCGCGTCCTTGACGGACGCCTGAGCGTCAATGCCGCTGCCGGCCGGAAGTTCCACTGTGCCGTATTCGGCCAGTCGCGAGAGCCTCTTGGGGGTCCGCGGGGGCGCCGAGCGCATGGCCTTGTAGTGAATCTTGGCGCGCGGCAGAACACAGCCAATTAAGGAGGTGAACAGCAACAAGTAAATGGCCGCAAACCACGGCGAGGAGTACACGTCGAAGAGTTTGAACCAGTCCATGACGGGTCCCGAGGTGGGGTTGTCCTTGAGATACTGGGTCACTTCGGCGGCGTTTGTTGCACGCTGCGGGAACAATGAACCCGGCACAGCCGCCACGGCCAGCATCAACAGCAGGAACAAGGCCGTGCGCATGCTGGTCAGCTGCCGCCAGGCCCAGCGCATCATGCCGATGAACCCGAGTTGCGGCAGGACTACGTCGCCGCCGGCCGGATGCGGCTCCTTGCGCTTGGGCTCTTTCAACACTGTCTCTTTCATTAGATTGGCAATCTCACATCATTGGCGAGCCAGAACTGCAGTTGATTGATCCACGTTCCCCACAACCCGGTGACCATCAACAAGCCAAGCACGATCAGCATGCCGCCGCCAAAGTATTGCAGTCCGCGGCGGTGCTTGCGGAAGAACGCCAGCGCTCCCAGCCCCTTGCGCGCCCCGAGGGCTATCAGCAGGAACGGCAGCCCCAGTCCCAGACAGTACAGGAACGTCAGGAATGCGCCCTTGGCCGCGTTGGGCCCGTCCGAGAACGCCAGCACCTGCACGGCGCTGAAGGTTGGGCCAATGCAGGGCGCCCAGCCCAATCCAAACGTTAGCCCCAAAATCGGGGCACCCCACAGTCCGGCTGGAGGTTTCGCATGAATCTTCGATTCGCTCTGGAACCAGCTCATGCCACCGAGGAACACCACACCCATGAAAATCACCACTAGGCCCAGCACCTGGGTGACCCAGGCGGCGTCGGGCCCCATCAGCCAGGCACCCAGCTGGCCAAAGACGGCACCGATGAGCATGAACACGACCGAGAAGCCGAGCACAAATAGCCCGATCCCAGCGAACATCCGCCCGCGGCGCTGGTCCTGCAGGTCGGCGCCGCTGAGCCCGCTCACATAGCCCAGATACCCCGGTACCAGCGGCAGCACGCATGGTGAAAGGAAGGAGACTAGCCCGGCCAACAGCGCAACAGGTATGGCCAGCAGCAGGGAGCCGCTGAGAATTGTCTCGGCAAATGGATTGTTCATGGAGTGTTGACGGCCGCTATTTTTCGGTCACGGCTGTGGTGATCAGGGCCTTCAAAGTGCCCTTTTCGGCAACGCCAAGGATGCGCGCGGAGATGCGGCCTTTTTTGTCCAGCACCAGTGTCGTGGGGACGGCAGCCGGCGGCACAAACTTCGTCAGTGCCAGCAATACACCGCCGTCCTTGTCCACAATGCTGGGGTAGGTCAGGCCAAAATTGCGTTCGAAGGCTTCGGCCGTGGCCTTTTCATCGCGCACATTGACGCCCAGGAACGCCACGCCCTTGGCTTCGAATTCGGTGTTGAGCGCCTGCAGGTCCGGGGCTTCCAGACGGCACGGGGCGCAGGCTGCGTACCAGAAATTCAGGACCGTGACTTGGCCAACAAAATCGGCGGCGTCGACCTTCCCGCCGTCGAACAAGGTTGCGGTGAACTCCACGGGGTCCTTGCGCTCTGCGGCACCGTATTCAGTCACCGAGCCGTCGCCGGCAATGTAATTCTTGTTGTCGCCGGCGTTGGCCTGCTTGGCGAGGGGGTCCTCACCGGCGCAGGCGGCAAGGGCAAACGCAAGTGCCGCGCCGCCGGTGGTCAGCAATGCTCGCCGGCTCATCGAAGAAGTCACGATGGTGCCTTTCGTGTAATGGGAAGCCATCGCGCATCCGCAGAACTGGCATGATGTTCTACGCTACGTCGAAAAGCTGATTGTCAGCTGTGTGCCGTGACCCTGTTCGGGCTAGGCACCGGGGGTGGTTGCGGCGCCGGGCAACAGGACCGCCGCCGGCTCGCTGTAGACAACATCGACCACGTCGTCGCCGTCGAACGTCAACGAGGTCAGGGAGGCCAGCGTGCACTCGCGGTGGCGCGGGTCATGCCATAGCGGTTTGCCTTCTGCGCTGCGCCGGGTGGCCCAGATGGGCAGCTGGTGGCTGACCATGATGGCCTGCGCGCCGTCGCCGCCCAATTCGAAGGCACGACGGCGGGCGTCCCGGGCTGCTTCGAGCATGCGTTCGGCTTGGGCCGCGTACGCTTCCCCCCAGGAGGGTCTCAACGGGTTCACCAGATAGGGCCAATGCTTGGGCTTGCGCAACTCGGCGCGGCTCATGACGAGGCCCTCAAAGTGATTCTCAGCCTCGATGATGCGTGGATCGGTGACAATCTCCAGCCCCAGTGCAGCAGCCGTGGGCTGCGCTGTTTCCTGCGCCCGGGTCAGCGGCGAGGCCACCAGATAGACGGGGGCTGCGCCGCGGGTCGCCTGAGCCGCGAAATGCTCTGCAACCATGCCAGCCATGGCCTGGCCACGCTCGGAAAGGTGGAACTCGGGGAGCCGGCCGTAGAGCACACCATCGGGATTAAATACCTCACCGTGGCGCAAAAGATGAACTGTTACTCGGGACATGTTTTCAAGTTTCTCAAAGTTAGCGAACAAGGGGTTAATCCGCTGGGCGAAAAGTTTTTCCCCGCCTCGGGAATATTAGATACAAACGCATGCTTATACCTGGGGAAGGGCAACCACAATGGCTGCCCTAATCACGGATTTGCTCATACTTCCAAGGAGACTCCCATGTCAGTAACCACCATTGAATCAACAGGCCTCGCACAGGGCACCTGGAACCTCGACGCCTCGCACAGCACAGTGGGCTTCACAGTCCGCCATGCAGGCATCTCCAAGGTGCGCGGCCAGTTCACCGAGATTGAGGGCGCCTTGACCCTCGGCGAGACCCTCGCCGATTCCGCCGTAACGGCCACCATCGTGGCCGCCAGCTTCAACTCAGGAGACGCCAACCGCGACGGACATGTCAAGGGCGCCGACTTCTTCGACGTCGAAACCTTCCCCACCTTGACCTTCGCCTCCTCCGCAGTCTCCGGCGACGGGGAAGACTTTGAGTTGACCGGCGAGCTGACCATCCGCGGCATCTCCAAGCCCGTCACCTTCAAGGGCGAGTTCAATGGCGTAGCCGTTGACCCGTTCGGCTCCACCCGCGCAGGCTTTGAAGCCAAGACTGTCATCAGCCGCAAGGAATTCGGGTTGACCTGGAACGCAGCCCTGGAAGCCGGCGGCGTGCTGGTTTCGGACAAGGTCACCATCACCCTCGACGTGGCCTTCGTCAGAGCTGCATAGTCTTCACCCTGCACTGCCCGAATGCCGGTCCGCCACGATGGCGGGCCGGCATTCGTGCATGTGCTAGTACATCTATACAAGTGCCCGGGCCAGGACTAGGGTACTGCTATGAGTACACCGAATGAGTTTGAAGGTCCCGAGCAATCAGGCTCGCAACCGTCTTCTGCCGGTTCCCAGCCTGATCCCACCACGCCTCCTCCGGGGTACCAAACACCGGGTCCGCAGGCGCCTCCTCCGGCTGGGTCGATGCCGCCGCCGGGCTATCAGCAATCTCCTCCCGGGTATCAGCAGGCCGGACCGGCACCCGCCGGTGATTTTAAGTTTGAGATGCCCAAGGATAGGCCTCGTTCAATGAATGAGGTCATGCCGGTAGGCGGCTTTGGCGGGATGTTCAAGATGGACGGGTTGCCGCAGCTGCTGAAGATTTCCTACATCATCTGGCTGGTATCAGCCGCCTTATGGCTCTTGGCAACGTTCCTTTTGCTGATCGGTTCGGTCATCGCTTTGGGCGCCAGGGACAATTCCATCCTCGGCATCACCATCCCGGGCAGCGGCGCGGAACTTCGCGCGCAGGGCGTCAAGGGGATCATTGTTGCCATCATTTCACTGGCGTTGATCCTTGCCATAGTTGTCTGTGCCATGAAGCTCAAGGAGGGCATGCAATGGGCGCGGATGGCATTGTCGGCCATCGCCGTCCTCAGCATCGTCCTGCTGTTCTTCGGCGCAGGCGGTGGCCTGCTCGGCATTGTGGCCACGGTCTTGATGTGGCTGCCCGAATCAACGGCCTGGCTTAACTCCCAGGCCAGGGGAGTCACGCAGTAGCGGCAAGAACTAGTGGGGCGCAGTGAGGTCGCGTAGGGTTTAGAGCAAACCCCACCGCGGCCTTTCTGCATGCTAGGGCTACTTCAAGGCCCATTCGTCTACTCCGGGCCGCGGTCGACTCCGAAAGAGCAGCTGCCATGACCACGCCCGGTGAAGAACCTCAAGAGAACACCACGCCCCGCCCGGGAAACTATGGGGAAATATCCCCCGGTGTCCCCCGTTATGGCCAATACGCCCCCGCCGGGTGGGAACCGCCGCAGGACGTCAAGGACGCCCAAGCAGGCCACGGCTCAGCCCCGGCGCTGCCACCCGCATCCAGGTACCCGGGATTTCAGGGCCGCGCTGCGTCCAACAGTGCAATTAGCGGCGGGCCTGTTGGCTCCGATGCACCGTTGGCGCCGCCTGCCCGCGTGATCCTCGCGACCCGGCTGATCATGGCCGCAGGGGTTATGCAGGCACTATCCGTGGTGGCGTTGTTGCTGGCGCTCTTGGTGCCGCAGGTCAAGGCCGTCGCCTTGGAGGCTGTGCAAGAATCCATGGCTGGCTACCCGGCCCTGGCAGAGGTCTATTCGGACCCGGCGATCATCAACACGGTGTTCTTCATGGCCATGGTCATCAGCGCCGCCATGACTGCCACCTATTTTTGGCTGGCACGGCGAATCCGTCGCGGCGCCAACTGGGCCCGGACCACAGCCCTTGTCCTGGCCTGCCTTTCTCTACTCTTGTTGGGGCAACTGAACCCCCTCACCTTCATCCAGATTGCTTTGGGCGCAGTAGCAGTGGTGATCCTGCACAGGTCACCTGCCAAGGAGTTCTTTCTGGCGCACAAGGCCCGCCGCGGCAACACCGGGCGCTGAAACCAGTACCCGCCCCCGTCGAACGTACAGTTGTGGTGGGTGTGCCACACAAACATCAGCCACAACTGTACGTTCGAAGAGCACCGCCGGCGCTGTGACGAGGGAACCGGCGTCACGCCCCGGGGCGGTGTTGCTCCAGGGACGGATCCTGCAAACGTTGCGCGTGGTAGGCCAAGATTTGCAGTTCGGTGGCCATATCCACCTTGCGGAGATTTACGTGATCCGGGACGCTCAGGGCCACGGGGGCAAAGCTGAGAATGCTGTGGACGCCAGCGGCCACCACCCTGTCACAGACGGATTGTGCCACCGCGGCAGGTAGCGCCAGGACCACCATATTGGCGCGGGTGCCCGCCAACACTGCTTCAAGATGTGCCACGTCGCTGACCCGCAGCCAACCGATCTCGTTTCCCACCAGCATTTGATCAGCATCGAGCAACGCCACGACATCAAATCCGCGCGATTCGAACCCGGCATACCGGGCAAGGGCCCTGCCCAAGTTACCGGCACCAACTATGGCCACCCGCCAGTCGTGAGTCAGGCCAAGCGCCTGGGCGATCTGTCGGCTCAAATTCGCCACCTCGTAGCCAACACCGCGCGTGCCGTAGGAGCCCAAGTAGGAGAGGTCCTTGCGAACGTTCGCCGAGCCTACGCCGGCGGATTCGGCAAGGGCCTCGGAAGATACGTTCTCCACCCCGTCAGTGAGCAAGGCATTGAGTGTGCGCAAGTACAAGGTGAGCCGTGACACGGTGGCAGGGGGCAGCTGCCGGGCCTGTTCAGCCGGCTGGTCACCCGGGGTCTGCACTGGGATCACGACAACACTCCACATTCTCAAACTAAGCCGCCCCTGAGTCAGGAGCAGGTGTCCGCAAGATCCGCCGTCGGCTTTAAACCACTTTAGGACCTGTCCTTAGTCATAGCCAAAAGCCCGGCCCTTGATATACCAAACAGTTCAGGTGCAGTGGTTGGCTGCTTGCTGGCCCAAGGCTAGGCCCTCGCCATGGCCCTCTCAAGGGTGGCGCGGAGGCGGACGGGGTCAATCTGCCAAAAATCTCGCTGGATTCCGTCGACCAGGACAACAGGAATCTCCTCACCGTACAGGGCAGTGAGTTCGGCATTGCCGTCGATGGTGATCTCCGACCAGCTCAATCCCAGGCCACCGGCTACCTGCCTGAGAACCTCGCGTGCGTCGTCACAAAGATGACAGCCGGCCTTGGTCACCAGTTCCAGCCGCGGGGCAGGGTGTGCGGGGGTGGCTTGAGTTTTTGCGCTGTTGGCAGCAGGTTCCATGCCTCAACGGTACTCAGTCGTGGCACGTTCGCACAGCTGACGGACCAGATTCCGACCGGCTGGCGGACCGGCCTGCTCGCTAAATGAAAGTTTCACCACAGTTAAGCCTTACTTCAGGTGGCGTGAGCGGCACAGCCGGGCTGGATTGACTAGACTCATTCCATGCCCGACGTGACTACCAACAGTGCCGAGGCCACCTCGACTACTGCGCAACACCAGGGCGAGGCAGCCTTCTTTGACGTGGACAACACGTTGATGAAGGGTGCCAGCTTGTTCCATGTGGCCCGGAAAATGTATCAAAAGCGCGCCTTCACCCTCGGAGACGCCGCCGGATTCGGCTGGAAGCAAGCCAAATTCATCTTGCGCGGCGAGAACATGAACGACGTTCATTCAGTTCAGGATTCTGCGCAAAAACTGGCTGCCGGCATTAGCACCGAATTTGTGCGCCAGCTGGGTGAAGAAGTCTTTGACGAGATGATCGTCTCCAAGATCTGGCCCGGCACCAAGGCACTCACCCAAGAACACCTAAAATCTGGCCGGCAAGTCTGGCTGGTGACAGCCACTCCGGTGGAAGTTGCCGGCGTTATAGCCGCACGCCTGAACCTGACAGGCGCCCTGGGCACGGTGGCGGAAGTTGACGACGGCGTGTACACGGGTCGTCTGGTGGGTGAGATCCTGCACGGGCCCGCCAAGGGCCGGGCAGTTCGCGAATTGGCGGAGACGGAAGGCCTGGACCTTTCCCGGTGCTGGGCGTACAGCGACTCCTACAACGACATTCCCCTGCTCACAGCTGTGGGAAACCCTGTGGCCATCAATCCTGACGCGAAGCTGCGCAAGCACGCCCGCGACAACAACTGGCCCGTCTATGACTACCGCTCGGGGCGCCGGGCAGCAACGCTGGGCCTGAAGGCAGCCACCGGAGTAGGCGCGGTCTACGGCCTGTGGAAGGGCATCTCCATCGTGCGCCGCCGCTGATCCCCAGCTCCTCCCCGATTCCAGCCGCTGGCGCGTCTGAGATCGGGGCCCCTCGGAGCTGTGGGCCCAACCGGGCGCAGGCGCTGACGCGATTTCTCAGGAACCAGGCGAGCGTGGGCCCATCCAGCTCCACGCGCGGCGCCGCCGTCGGGCATAAAAAAGCACCCGCCCACCGTGAAGGTGAACGGGTGCTTTCGCAAAAAAGAAGATTTACTTCTTATTACGACGCTGGTGACGCGTCTTGCGAAGCTGCTTACGGTGCTTCTTCTTGGACATCCGCTTGCGGCGCTTCTTAACTACTGAACCCATGAAAGTTCCTCACAAACTGCATAGAAGGCCTCTAGTGAGGCCCAAACGATTAGGTCGACCGATCGCAGGAATCGGTCAAAGCCGAAAATGGATCTTTCCTAGACTACCGTGCCTAACCGGTCTGCGCCGAACCGGAAGTTCCGCTAGCACCTGTGCCATCCACCACCGCACCCTTGAGGAGCGTCTCAACGGCGTTCTGCGGGACTCTATATGACCTGCCAAAGCGGACTGCCGGGAGCTCTCCGGCGTGCACCATACGGTACACGGTCATTTTGGACACGCGCATGATCTCGGCAACTTCTTGAACAGTCAAGAAGTGCACATTGGTGAAATTCTGCTCCTGTGTCATGGCTGACCTCGGTATTCGCCGCCCAAAAACTTTTCCGGCGTCCAGCACACGGCACCTTCTGCCTCTAGCCCTAACTCTAGGGGCAGAAGGGGGCACTGTGAATGGTGTGCACCACAATTTTTTGCCATTGCGTGGGCCTAGGCGGCGCTGCTGTTGCGGCGCATCCGTGAGCTGCGCGCCAGGGTGGCCAGCACCTCGGCACTGACGTCCCAGTCCATGCAGGCGTCGGTGACACTCTGACCGTAGTTCAGCTCGGCTGTTCCGGCTGCCACCTGCTCAACCGTGAGGTTCTGGGCCCCGCCCACCAGGAAACTTTCCAGCATGATCCCGGCAATGTTGTGGGCGGAGGGGTCACCGGCTTCGAGTTGGGCACCAATTTCGAGAGCCACCTCGGCTTGGCGGTGGTGGCTCTTGCCCGAGTTGGCGTGGCTGGCGTCAACGATGAGCCGCGGGTTGATGCCCGCGTTGCTGGCCTGCGCGGCAGCGTCGGCCACGTCCTCTGCACGGTAGTTGGGTCCCGTCCGACCGCCGCGCAAGATCACGTGCGTGTCTTGATTTCCTTCGGTGCTGACCAGGGAGGCTCGGCCGTTGCCGTCAATGCCCAGGAATGACTGCGGCGCACCGGCCGCGTTACAAGCGTCAAGGGCGACTTGCAGGCCGCCGTCGGTCCCGTTTTTGAACCCGATGGGCATGGACAGTCCGGAGCTGAGCTGGCGGTGAATCTGACTTTCGGTGGTCCGCGCACCGATGGCACCCCAGGAGATCAGGTCGGCCGTGTACTGCGGGCTGATCGGTTCGAGGAATTCGGTGCCCGTGGGCAGTCCCAGCTGGGCCACCTGTAGCAGGAAGTTGCGCGCCATCTCCAGGCCCGTGGCGACGTCGTGGCTGCCGTCGAGCATCGGATCGTTGATCAGGCCCTTCCAGCCCACGGTGGTGCGCGGCTTCTCGAAGTAGGCGCGCATCACGATGAGCAGATCCTCTTCATGCTCCTTGGCTGTGACAGCTAGGCGGCGAGCGTACTCCAGCCCAGCCTTGGGGTCGTGGATGGAACACGGGCCCACGATAACCAGGAGCCTGTCATCCACGCCGTCCATGATGGCCCGGACCTGATCACGGCCGCGTTCGACGACGTTGCTGGCGTGGGCATTCAGCGGAAGCACCGCTGCAAGCTCGCTCGGTGACGGCAGCGCCGTGAAGCGGCTGACGCGCAGATTGGCTGTGGGCTGGAGAGGCGATTCGGTGGCTGCTGCGGGGCTCATTGCGGGGTTTCCTTTGCTGCAAGATGGCAGCGGGCCCCTCTTCGGAGCCCGCCAAGAAATGGCGAAGGACAGAGAATGAATTCTCTGTCCTGTTGGCTCTGAAGGTGATTGGATGCGTGTCAGTTAGACGCGGGCCCCTCCAGAGCCAACGAAAAATACGCATACCAACGGTTTGTCATGCCCAAACCATACGCCGACATTTGCCCTGCCAGCAACTCGGCCGCGTCATGCAGCGACCGGATCCTGAACTGACCCGCAGAAAACGCCGAGAAATCACCGATTCCGGTGATTTCTCGGCGTTTTCTGCGGGTCAGTTCAGGCGGCGGAGCCTAGATCAGGCCCTGCGCCAGCATGGCGTCGGCAACCTTGACGAAGCCGGCAATGTTGGCACCAACCACATAGTTGCCAGGAGAGCCATACGTCTCAGCTGTTTCGGCACAACGATCGTGGATACCCACCATGATCTGGGTGAGGCGAGCCTCGGTGTGCTCGAACGTCCACGCGTCGCGGCTGGCGTTCTGCTGCATTTCCAGCGCCGAGGTGGCCACACCGCCGGCGTTGGCTGCCTTGCCCGGGCCGAACAAGGTGCTGGACTCCTGGAACACTGCAACGGCTCCGCTGGTGGAGGGCATGTTGGCGCCTTCGGCCACGGCGATGAGACCGTTCCTGACCAGCTTCGTGGCTGCCTCGGTGTTGAGTTCATTTTGTGTGGCGCAGGGCAGCGCCACCGTCGCGTTGACGTCCCAGACGGAACCGCCCTCAACATAGCTGACGGAAGCGCCGCGGCGAACCGCATACTCCTTCAGGCGGCCGCGCTCTTTTTCCTTAATCTGACGCAGCAGGGCAACGTCAATGCCGTTCTCATCGACAATGTAGCCGGAGGAATCGGAGCAGGCAACAACGTTAGCCCCGAGCTGCTGCGCCTTGGCAATGGCGAATGTGGCAACGTTTCCGGAACCGGAAACCACCACGCGCTGGCCGTCGAAGGACATGCCGCGCGTCTTGAGCATCTCGTTGGCGAAGAGCACCGTACCGAAGCCGGTGGCCTCCGGACGCACCAGCGAGCCGCCCCAACCCACACCCTTACCGGTCAACACGCCGGACTCGTAGCGGTTGGTAATGCGCTTGTACTGGCCGAAAAGGTAACCAATTTCACGGCCACCCACACCAATGTCACCCGCGGGGACGTCCGTGTACTCGCCGATGTGGCGGTACAGCTCAAGCATGAAGCTCTGGCAGAAACGCATCACTTCGGCGTCGGACTTGCCGCGCGGGTCGAAGTCGGACCCACCCTTGCCGCCACCGATGGGCATCCCCGTCAAGGCGTTCTTGAAGATCTGCTCGAAGCCCAGGAACTTCACAATGCCCAGATACACGGAGGGGTGAAAACGCAGTCCGCCCTTGTACGGGCCCAGCGCCGAGTTGAACTCAACACGGAAACCGCGGTTGATCTGCACGCGGCCGGCATCGTCCATCCACGGCACCCGGAAAATGATCTGACGCTCGGGCTCGCACAAACGCTGCAGAACAGCTGCGTCAACAAATTCCGGATGCTTATCCAAAACTGGTCCGAGGCTGTCAAACACTTCAAGTACAGCCTGGTGGAATTCTTTTTCGCCGGGGTTACGGGCTAAAACTTGCTCCCGGACAGCTTCTAGCCTGGTATCCATGAGTCTCCTGAGAAAAGGTGAGGCGCAAAAAATGCGCATAGATATGCTCTCTGGCAATTTTCCAGTCATGGCGCCTGTAAGGCCAATCTTTCCCATTCTTCGATACGCCATGCAGGTTCATGCACATCTCGCCGGAGCAGGAGCCGGTCCGTGGGGTCAGTCCTTGCGGCGCCTAAAAGTGGGCAAGGCCGGAAGATTTGCCAGCAAATCTGCAGCCTTGTTGGCCGCTCGTCCCACGCTGCGGCTAATTTGTCCGGGAACGCCGCCGTCGTTTTCGTTCGCTGGCGCCACCACAGCCAGTTGATCGGAAGAGGTTCGTACCGGCGTATTGGCGGCGGCAGAGCCGTTGCTCGCACCGGGCGTACCGAGCGTACCAGCGCCGGGCACCCTGGCGCCGTTCACTGCGGCAGCCACCAGCGTTTCCGCAGGCTGCACACCATTCCCCGCAGCAGCAGGGCCAGCCGCGGCGGGTGCTGGCTGGGGCGCCGCTGGAGCGCCCACGGGATCAGCACGGGCGGGTGTGCCCGTAGCCGCAACGTCCAGGTCACCGTCAAGGGTTGACACTGTGGCGCCGAGGGATTCCAGCCAGCTTGCCACCAATGCAAGCGGCTCAGTATTGATCCCGTAAAAACGTTTCTGCCCCTGGGCGCGCATGGTCACCACACCGGCCTCACGCAGGACGCGCAGATGCTTGGACACTGTTGGCTGCGAAACGCCTAGCTCATCCACCAGCTGACCTACGGCCTTGCTCTCCTGAGCCAGGGCTTCCAAAATGTCCCGGCGGGTACTTTCGGCAATCACCGCGAAGACTTTTTCAACAACCATCCCACTACTCTAACGACATATGCCCGTCACAGCATTTTTGACTCTCCGAGAAGGTCCAATTCGATGCAGTGTCAGTCGAACCAGGGATCGAGGCCGTACATGGGGAAAACGGCTTTCCGGGTAGCCATCACTGTCCTGTCCAGCGCGTCCGACGGGTTGTAACCAACTTCCCAGGACCGCCACCACGTATCGGCGTCTTCGCCCATGAGCAGGGGCGCCACCTTGCCGTATCTTTGTGCAACATAGTTCCGCCACGCCTCCGGCACGGGGGTTCGCAGCGGAACGGGTTTGCCCGCCACAATCGCCATCAGGTGGCTCCACACCCGCGGCACCACGCTGACAATGTTGTATCCGCCACCGCCCGTGGCGATCCAGCGCCCGCCGCACACCTTGTCCGCCAGCGCCGCGATGCTCAGCGCAGCCTCCCGTTGCCCGTCAACACTGGTGTTCAGATTGCTGAGCGAGTCTTCCCGGTGCGAGTCGCAGCCGTGTTGACTGACAATGACCTCGGGAGCAAAGGCTTCAACGAGTTGCGGCACGACGGCGTGGAAGGCTCGCAGCCACCCGGCATCCGAGGTGCCAGCAGGGAGAGCGACGTTCACCGCCGTGCCTTCGGCCAGCGGCCCGCCCAGATCATTGGCGAAACCAGTGCCGGGAAAAAGGGTCACACCGGACTCGTGCAGTGAAATGGTCAAGACGCGGGGGTCGTCCCAAAAGATGCGCTCGGTGCCGTCGCCGTGGTGGGCGTCAATATCTATGTAGGCAACCCTGGAAACACCCGATTCCAGTAGCTTCACAATGGACAACGCTGTGTCATTGTAAATACAAAAACCGCTGGCCTTGCCCGCGAAGGCGTGGTGCATGCCGCCGCCAAAGTTCACGGCCCGCGGCACGGCGCCGCTGATAAGTGCACTTGCGGCCAGCAACGAGCCACCGGCCAGCCTGGCGCTGGCCTGGTGTATTCCGGCGAAGACGGGGTCATCTTCGGTGCCCAGGCCACGGTCAGGATCATTCAGGGTTGGGTCGTCCCCCACACGGCGGACTGCTGCAATGTAGTCCCGGTCATGCACCGTGGCGAGTTGGTCATCAGTTGCTACATAGGACTCCACCACATCCACCTGCGGCAGTTCAAGGATCCCCAACTCGCGAGCCAGCGATGCTGTCAGGTCCAGCCGGGACGGGGACATTGGATGATTGGGGCCAAAGTTGTACGCCGACATGGCCGAATCGCAGACTATGCTTGTCGGGACGGCCGCTGGCCCTGAGCTGGCGAATGATGACATCAATCACAGGCTATCGAAGTATGGCGGCAAATGCCGTATCCGCGGCTCGGCATCATCTATGGCAGGAAGGGCAGCTAAGCGTTGACAGCAAATTCAACACTTCGACAAGGGCTCCCGAAATGGCCGTTGAGAGTCGTGGTGCGCGTCCGCGACTTCGTGGACGGGGTCGCCAATAGTTCCCCGGCCCGCTTGGCGTTGATTGTTTTTGCTGTGGTCATCATGGCCTTCACCCTGACCCTGTGCTTGCCCGCGGCGGCCCGCGACGGCCAGGCCACGGCGTTCCACGATGCCCTGTTCACAGCGGTTTCCGCCGTCTGCGTGACAGGGCTGACAACGGTTTCCACAGCGGTGCACTGGTCTTTCTTTGGCCAGTTGGTCATTTTGATTGGCATCTTTGTTGGTGGCTTGGGCATCTTGACGCTGGCGTCCCTGATGTCCTTAATGGTCAGCAAGCGCCTGGGCGTCCGTGGCAAGCTCATCGCCCAGGAGGCCATGAACGCCGGGCTGTTGGGCGAAGTGGGTACACTGCTGCGGATAGTTATCAGCACCTCAGTCGCCGTCGAAGTGGTGTTGGCGCTGGTGCTGGCCCCCCGCTTCCTCATGCTGGGCGATTCGCTCCCCGAAGCCATTTGGCACGCCACCTTTTATGCCATCTCGGCGTTTAACAACGCCGGTTTCACCCCCCACTCCGACGGCGTTGTCCCCTATGAGGCTGACCTGTGGATCCTGACCCCGCTGATGATTGGTGGGTTTATTGGCAGCCTCGGCTTCCCCGTCATGATGGTTCTATTGGTCACCGGATTCCGCGTGAAGAAGTGGACCTTGCACGCCAAGCTCACGATTCAGGTCTCCTTGCTGCTGCTGATGGCCGGGGCAGTGTTGTGGGCGGCCTTCGAGTGGACCAATCCGGCCACCATTGGCGGGATGAGTACAGGGGACAAGGTCACGCACTCCGTTTTCGCCTCGGTCATGACCCGCTCCCTGGGTTTCAACCTGGTGGATATGAACGCGTTGAATTCCTCCACCATGCTGCTCACCGATGCCCTGATGTTTGTGGGTGGCGGCTCGGCGTCAACTGCCGGTGGCATCAAGGTCACCACCTTGGCAGTGATGTTCCTGGCCATTGTTGCCGAGGCCCGCGGCGATAGCGACGTCAAAATTTACGGCCGCACCATCCCCCAGGGCACCATGCGTGTGGCCATCTCGGTCATCATGATGGGTGCAACCTTTGTCATGATCGCCTGTGGCTTGCTGCTGGCCATCTCCGGTGAAAGCCTGGACCGGGTGCTTTTTGAAACCATCTCCGCCTTCGCCACGGTCGGGCTGAGCACAGGGCTCAGTGCCGAGCTCCCGCCGTCGGGCAAATATGTTTTGTGCGCCATGATGTTCTTTGGCCGCGTCGGCTCCATCACCCTGGCAGCTGCTCTAGCCCTGCGCCAGCGCCGCCAGCTATACCACTACCCGGAAGAGAGGCCCATCATTGGCTGACAAGACAGACTCCAGCAACCGTCCGCCGCACAACGCACCCGTTTTGGTCGTTGGTTTGGGCCGTTTTGGTGCTGCCACGGCTCACCAGCTGGTCAAGCAGGGCCGCGAAGTGCTGGCCATTGAACGTGATCCGGCGCTGGTGCAAAAGTGGGCTGGCGTCCTCACCCACGTCGTGGAGGCCGACGCCACCAACATTGACGCGCTGCGCCAGCTTGGGGCGCAGGACTTCAGCTCCGCCGTCGTGGGGGTGGGAACGTCCATCGAATCCAGCGTGCTCATCACGGTGAACCTTGTCGATTTGGGTATTGCGCACCTGTGGGTCAAGGCGATTACGCAGTCGCACGGCAAGATTCTCACGCGCATCGGTGCCAATCACGTCATCTACCCGGAGGCTGACGCTGGCGTCCGGGCTGCGCACCTGGTGGGCGGGCGCATGCTTGACTTCATCGAGTTTGACGACGACTTCGCGATCGTGAAAATGTACCCGCCCAAGGAAACCCAGGGCTTCACCCTGGAGGAGTCCAAGGTGCGTTCCAAGTACGGTGTCACGGTGGTGGGTGTGAAGTCGCCGGGCGAGGATTTCACCTACGCCCAGCCGAACACGCGCGTCTCCAGCCGCGACATGCTCATCGTTTCCGGCTACGTTGACCTGCTGGAGCGTTTCGCCTCCCGACCCTAGACTCACGTTCTCGCCCTGCCGAACGTCTACAGGATAGGGAGGTATTTCTGATGCTTAAACACCTAACTTTTGACTCACCATTAGGGATGTTGACGGCTGTGGCGAACGACGCCGGGCTGCAGGCTGTGTACATGGCCGAACACAAACGTCGGCCTGCTCAGGAGACGATGGGCGATCGGGTGGCTGCTGCCCAATCACCTGTTTTGGGACAGGCGGCTGCCGAGCTGGCCGAGTACTTCGATGGTTCCCGCCACGAATTTTCGACTCCCTTGGCGCCCATCGGCAGCCCGTTTCAACACCGGGTCTGGGCGGCACTGCGGGAAATCCCCCACGGCGAGGTGCGCAGTTACGGGGAGCTGGCGGCCATGCTGGGCGATAAGTCCATGGCACAAGCTGTGGGTTCAGCCAATGGCCGCAACCCCATCAGCATCATCGTCCCGTGCCACCGGGTCGTGGGCGCCGACGGCTCACTAGTGGGCTACGCCGGTGGCCTGGCACGCAAGCAGTTCCTCTTGGAATTTGAGAATCCGGCGTGGACGGGCACCGAGGCACTGTTTTGAGCGCCCCCGTCCCGGCGCGGTTGCCACGTGGCCCTGCACCGTTGCCGCCCTTTGACGCTCTAGTTGCCAGCCACGGCGCCACTGTGTTGCGGGTCTGCCGCGCACTGGTGGGTGTCAGCGATGCCGACGATGTCTGGCAAGAAACGTTTCTGGCTGCCTTGCGGGTCTACCCCTCGGCAGGACAAGTCAGCAACTGGCAGGCCTGGCTGGTCACTATAGCGCGCAACAAGGCCGTGGACCATCACCGGAAGGCGCTCCGGCTCCCCGTACCGGCGTCTGACTCCGGTGTCTCTGATTCCTCCGACGGGATCTTCGCCCCTGATACGCGCGGAGCTGCCGCCGGGCACGGTGGAGGGGACGACGTCGTACGTACTGCCGAAGCCAACGCGGAGGCGGCAATGGTGTGGGCGGCGCTGGGACAGCTTCCCCGAACTCAACGTGAGGCAGTGGCATTCCATCACCTGGCCGGGCTGCCTTATCTGGAGGTGGCGCAGCTGTTGGGGAATTCTCCGGAAGCTGCGCGCAGGGCCGCCTCCGCCGGCATGAAAGCGCTGCGTGTGGCCCTGGCGCACAGCAGGCCCGTGGACGAAAGGATTTCTCGTGACGATTGACAGTGAGCTGCCCGCCGAATTTACCTCGGTCACAGCTGCCGAGGCCGGCGCTGTGGAGCGCCTGCGTGGCGCGTTTCAGCTGGCTGCAGCGGCGGATGGCCTAGTGGATGTGGCCTACAGGGTGCTGGATTCCCCTGTGGGGCCGCTGTTGCTGGCCGGCACGGAGCTGGGGCTGGTGCGTGTGGCGTTTGCGCGCGAAGGGCACCAGACAGTGCTCGAATCGCTGGCCTCAGCCATCAGTCCTCGCATAGTGCAGGCACCTGCCCGGCTGGATCTGGCCGCGCGGGAAATCGATGAGTACTTTGCCGGCCGCCGCCACAGTTTTGAGCTGCCCCTGGACTTCAGGCTGGCCAGCGGGTTCCGTCGTGAGGTGCTGGCGCATCTGCCCGAAATTGCCTACGGACATACGGTCAGCTACGCGCAGGTGGCGGCGCTGACGTCCAGTCCGCGGGCCGTGCGGGCGGTGGGGACCGCGTGCGCGCGCAATCCGCTGCCTTTGGTGGTGCCATGCCACCGGGTGATCCGCGCCGATGGCAGCCAGGGCGCGTATTTGGGTGGCATGGCGGCCAAATCGCTGCTGTTGGCGCTCGAAGCGGGGCACTAGCACCGGATTCTGGCACCCCGGGGGCCGATTCTTGTGGCTGTGGCGGCTACTTTTCGCCGAGTTCTGCCGTGATCGCGGCCGCACGCGCTGCGGCTGCACGGGCGCCGGTCCGGATGATGCCTGGCAGGTCATCCCGGTCAAAACTGGCAATGGCTTGCTCCGTGGTCCCCTTGGGGCTGGTGACTGCCCGGCGCAGATCACTTGGATTGGCGCCCGGCTCCGCCAGCATCATGCCGGCGCCTGCCACAGTTTCACGCGCCAATATCTGCGCTATCTCCGGTGAGATGCCAAAGCCCTCGGCGGCGGCGGCCATGGCCTCGGCGAGATAAAACGCATAGGCCGGTCCGGAGCCGCTGATGGCTGAGACGGCGTTCTGTTGCTCCTCGGGGATATCTATCACCACGCCCGAGCCGTCGAAAATCTGGTGCGCTGCTGCAAGGTGGTGCTCATCCGCCGAGGTCCCTGCCGAGAGGGCAACCACTCCGCGCCCCACCTTCAAGGGCGTGTTGGGCATGGAGCGCACAACCGGCTGCCCCGGCAGCAATGCCCCTTCCAGCTGCGCTAGGGAAACAGCTGCAGCAACGCTGATGACCACGGCGTTTGATTCAAGCGAGCCAGCAATTTCGCGGCACAAATCGGCTATCCCGACGGGCTTCACACCCAGGATCACAACACTCGCCCCAGCAACGGCTTGGACGTTGGCGTCTAATTCTTCGTTGGAGGCCAAGGCGGTGACACCGTGGCGGGTGGCCAGCTCATTGGCCCGTTCCGGCCGCCGCACGGTCACGGAAACGGAGAGTGGGGACACCCCGGCGGCCAACATGCCCGCCAGAATTGCTTCACCCATGGAGCCACAGCCAAGAAACACAATCTTTTTCATCATTCCCCCATCTTGGTTTGCCGCGGCACAGCATGCAAACGGGCGTGTGTTTGCAGCCCAAGAAGAGGGGCTAAATCTGTTTAATGGCAAACGCACAGCTGGCGCCCCGACTATTCTCAAGCACGCCCCGTAATCTTTTAATTACCTCATAAGGGTGCGAGTGATGATCGGACTGGTCTTGTCCTGAAGACCAGTCAAATCGCCGGAGATCTCGCCAGTGATCCCCCCATCCACTGGCTGAGCAATCTCCGGCGATTTCATTTTAAGGGCCCAATCCCCCGGTTCCCGTCGTGTCAGGCCACGCCGCTACGGCAAGGTTTGACCCAGATGCACCCGGGCAAATTCCAGGGTTTCGGCCAACCATTCCTCGCGCTGCCCGGCACCCTTGGCCTTGCGGGTGGAGATTTCGGCGACCACTGCGCCGTCGAACCCGTTGTGGGCAAGATGTTGGAGCACCTCAACACATTCCTGCGTGCCGTGTCCGGGGATCAAGTGCTGGTCCTTGGTTGACGGCGACAAGCCATCAGTCAGGTGGATGTGCCGCAGCCGCTCCCCGAGCGCCCTGACAGCGTCAAGGCTTGAGGCGCCGGCAGTGGCCGCGTGGGAAAAGTCCCAGGTGACGTCGCGGTAGTCCTGCGGTACGGGATCCCAATGTGGCAGATAGGCGAGCGCCTCACGCCCGCGTACACGCCACGGATACATGTTCTCCACGGCGATGCGGATCCCAAAGGAGTCCGAAATGTCCCGCACACCGTGAGCAAACGTTTCGGCGTAGTCATTTTGCCAGCGGAAGGGCGGGTGCACCACCACTACCTCGGCGCCGACATCCACGGCCATCTGTGCCGATCGTTGAATTTTACTCCAGGCACTGCCCCACACCTGCTGGGTGAGCAAAAGCGTGGGGGCGTGGATGGCCAGAATGGGCTGGTCATAGCGTTCGGCCAGCCGATTCAGGGCAGCCGAGTCCTGACTGTCGCCGTTGTGCGTGACCAGGACTTCCACGCCGTCGTAGCCAAGATCGGCAGCAATGGCAAAGCCGTCATGGACCGAAAGTGGGTACACCGAAGCGGTGGAAAGCGCCACCGGGATGTGGGCTCGCGGGGTGCCCCCGTCCGTATTCTGGCTTTGCGCTTGGGGGGAGTCCGTCGGTGTTTGAGTCATGTCCGCCTAGTCTAGTCCTTCGAGTTCATCAGCTTACCAACGTGAGCTGGAGGGTCCAGTGGGCCGTCGAACACGAGCTGGTCCAACCGCCGCAGGATCAGACCTTCACGCAGGGCCCAGGGGCTGATCTGCATGGTTGTCACACCAAACATCTCCATCGCCGTTTGCGCCACCAGCGCCCCGGCCAGCACTTGCTGGGCCCGTGGTGCGGACACTCCCGGCAGGTGCATCCTGTCCGCCGAGGACATGGCCGACAATCGTTGGGACCACAACCCCAGATCGCTCATGTGCAGGTCGCGGCGCACGTACGGTCCCATGGACGACGGCGCAGCACCGGTGATGCGGGCCAGCGCCCGGAACGTCTTGGAGGAGCCCGTGACGATGTTGGGCGGGCCGAGAAGTTTCGTGGCTGCTACCGGCTCTTTGAGTGTGGCCTTGATGTGTTTGCGCAATTGCTTGATGCTCTTTGCCGTGGGCGGGTCCTCCGCCAGCCAGTCCCGAGTGAGCCGGCCAGCGCCCAAGGGCACCGAATGCGCCAGCTCGGGTAGCTCATTGGCGCCTTGTGAGATTTCAAAGGAGCCACCACCAATATCCAGATTCAGGATGGTCCCGGCAGCCCAACCGTGCCAGCGACGCACAGCAAAAAACGTCATGGCCGACTCTTCTTCACCTGTGAGCTCCGTCAGGCGGACAGTTGTTTCATGCTGGACCCGGTCCAGCACTGCCGCACCGTTGGTGGACTCACGGATGGCTGAGGTACAAAACGCCAAAAGGTCCTTGGCTTTGTGTTGGGCAGCAAACTCCCAGGCTTCCAAAATGAACTCGATGAGCTCGCGTTGGCCCTCGTCGGTGATGTTGCCTTCGTCATCAAGGTGCTGCACAAGACTCAGGGGCCGTTTGTGTGAGGCGTAGGGCACGGGCTTGGCCCCTGGCCGTGCGTCAACGAGGAGTAAGTGAACGGTGTTGGAGCCAATGTCGAGTACGCCTAATCTCATATGCCCATTATGGGGTGGCAGGTGGAAAAGTAAAATACTCCACCCCCGGCGCACCGTCATCACTGCCCTCACGGACTACGCCCGGGCACGACGGCGGCCGCGGAAGGTCGACGTCGTGCCCGGGTGTTGCGGGACTGCTACTCCGGTACCCAGAGCGGAGCCAGCACCCCGGCTCCGGTGAGGCTGTCGCAGCGGGTCAGTTGCCGCTCAATCCGCCGGAGCGCGCATTGCGGGGAAACCGATACCTGCGTGACGTGGGTTGGTGTTCCCGGGTCCAGTTTCGCTTGGGCCGGGGCGGGTACGGCTGTGGCCAGCAGTAAAGCTGCCGCCACACCGAGCCACCGTGGCCCTTTGTGTGCAATAGACATGATCTTGTTCTCCTTAAACGGTGCCATCCTGATACCACCACTGTGCTCTCCAGGACTGTCACACAACATCAGGGGTTGCCCCTGATAAAGTCACCTTCCATCCTCAGATTCTTAGGACACGGCCGGCCAGAAGTGGGAAACTGGTGAGGTGGACGGAACCGCAGCTGCGCTCGGGGAAGGGCTCGTTGGACTGGCCACGGAGCTGGCTGCCATCAAGGCATTTTTGGACGGCGCGGCAACCGGAGTATCGGGCACGCTGCTTGTCACCGGCGATGCTGGCGTGGGCAAGACTTTCTTGGTGCAGCAGGCCTGCAGCACGGCAGGGTCCTCGCCGTGGATCTTCGCAGGCGCCGCCCTGCCGCTGGCCTCCATGACGGTTCCTTTCCTGCCCTTGCGATCCGCCTTTCGCCACGCCCCCAGCATCGATGGCGTGGCGCGTCCCCTGCACGGTGTTTCCGGAGACTCACGCCCCGACGTCCCCGTCGCTATTGACGCGTGGCTTGAAAACCTCTGCGCGCTCCGGCCCGTGGTGTTGATCGTTGATGACCTACATTGGGCGGATGCGAGCACCCTAGATGTGCTGATGTACCTCATCGCAGGGCCGTCGGAACGCCGTTTGGCAATCATCGCCACGGTGCGCAACGGCGAGCTCTGGGACGGGCACCCGCTGGTGCGCTGGCTTGCAGACATTCGCCGCCTGCCCCGGGTGGGCTGGCTGGCGTTGGGGCCACTGGACCGGATCGACACGGGAGTCCAGCTGGCCGGGTTGCTGGGCGCACCACCGCACCAAAGTCTGGTGCAGGAAGTCTTCACCCACACAGCCGGAAATGCCTACCTCAACAAGCTGGTGGTGGCCGATGTTCAAGCCGATGCCCGCCATCTGCCAATTGAATTGGCAGCCGACCTCAAGTCGGCCCTGCTGCGTTCGTGGACGCTCCTGTCCCCCGACGCCCAGACGATCACACAGCTCTTGGCGGTCGCCGGCAGGCCCCTTCGTGCCCGGGATCTGGAGGCCGTCATGGCCGCCACGGAACTAACTCCGGCCGCCCTGCCACTTCTGCACGAGGGCGCAAATGCGGGCATCTTGGATTGCGAGCCGGACGCCACACACTGGTGGTTCCATCATCCCCTGATTGCGGAGGCTTTGCTCCAGCGGATGGACGGCGACGCCTTCAAGCACTGGCATGCAGCGTTTGCGGTTTTCCACGAAGACTCACTGGCGGGCGCGAACAAGCCCGATTTTCAGGACCTTGCCGCGTTAGCCGAGCACCACCACTTTGCTGGCCATATTGAGGAAGCCTACGTGTGGGCGCTGCGTGCAGCATCGGCCGCTGGAGATGCAGGCGGGACCGCCGAGATGGTGCGCCTGCTCCGGCGCGCCCTCACCTTGCGCGTCCGGCTGCCGGACGCACCGGAAACCTTTGAGGACTTATGGTCCAGCTTGCGCACGGTGGCAGAGGAATCGGGTGCCCAGGCCGACGAATTGGAGGCTGTGGAAGCCCTTCTGGCCCTGGTCGACGGCGGTGCCCGCCCTCTCGACAGGGCCGAACTTTTGGTGCGCCGCACGCTGCTGCGCTACGCCACCGGGCGGTCGTTTATGGATCTTGAGGACACGCGCACGGCCGTGCGCCTGTCCGCCGTGGCCCCAGACAGCTGGCAGTATGCGCTGGCGCTGGCCGAATTCGCCCATGCGGGCCTGTGGCACGGCTCCCCTGGCGCCGCGGAGCAGGCCGGTGAGGCGCTCAAGGTGGCCGTGGCTGCCAGCCACCCGCGTGCCCTGAGCTATGCCTTGACGGCGAACGCCATGGCTGCCCTGGACGACAGTCGGGCGCAGGACTGCAGGGAACTTGCCGGGCAAGCCGTGGCTGCCGCTGTCCAGGCCAGAGATTTTTGGGCGTATGTCCATGCCACGCTCTGGCAGGCAAACGCCACAGCAAGCTGGACCAGCCAGCACTATGCCGATCTTATGCGTGCGGGCCGGGCGCAACTGCTTGCCCTGGGCGCACCGCACGCATACGTTGCCAAATTGGCTGCCGACGAGGCCAGCAGCTATCTGGTGATCGGCAGGTGGAGGGAGTGCACAGAGGCGCTTCGAGTGGCCCATGGATCCGATCCGGGTGTCATGGCCGACGTCGACTCCCGCCTCACGGGGGCCCGGCTGGCCGCTTTGCAGGGCAGAACGGGCGAGGCGGAGGCGCACTTGGCACGCGCCGACGAGCTCTACGCCGCCAAGGCGGAGTTCCTGAACTTGGGTTTTGACGCCATCCGGGCCGAGGTGTTCCTTGCCGCAGGGAATCCCGCCGCCGCCCTGGTGGCTGCCATGCGGGGCGCCACCGCAGCAGGGATGCAGCCCACCATGTGTGAATGGTTGATTCCTCTGGCCGCCCGCGCCCTTGCCGATCTGGTGGGCAAGGCCCGGGACGAGGGTTTGCCCCCTGCCCAGCACCTTGCCCTGTTGGATGATTTGGTGCAGCGTTTCCCCCAAGTCCTGCAGGAATCCGGGGACACCACCGAGGCGTACCAGCAACAGCTGGCGGCCCTCAACCTCCTCTACGACGCTGAGGTGGGCCGTGCCAGGGACGGCAGCAACAATGCCCGGCAATGGAGCGAGGCCGCCGATGCCCTGCACCTAGTTTCGTTCCTCTGGGAAGCGACTTACGCCTGTTGGCGTGGCGCGGTGTCGCTGCTGCTTCATGCCCATGCCCACCGGACAAAGGCCGCCTCGTTGCTGCGCCGCGGACTTGACCTCGCGGCGGAGCTGCAGGCTGCTCCCCTCCAGGAGCTGCTGGCCGACCTTGCCGCCAGGGCTCGCATCGACACCACGACTCCGGCGGTGCCGGACATGTCTGGGCAGTGGCCGGATCTAACGCCGCGCGAACGGGAAATTCTTGGCTACGTCATTGCAGGGCGCACCTACAGCGAAATTGCGCGGACACTGGTTATCAGTGAGAAAACTGTCAGTTCGCACATCTCCAACTTGTTGCGCAAGAGCGGTGCCGCAAACCGCCTTGACCTGTCCCGGCTGGCAACCCGCCGGGCCGGGGCAGAGCAAAGGCCGCCCAGCGTGCAAAGCAATAATTGAATTTCATTGCACGGCGGCGGTTGCTCATGGCCACAACGACGCCAAGCGGGCCCATCAGGGGTGGCTTGTGAAAAAGTGAAATATCCGACGCTAAGGTTTTGCCGAGCGCCGTAGCGGCCTGTATTTGCCGGGTTTGATCTTGTTGGTGCGTGGCCAGGTGTAATCGCCGGTGAGGTTGATGTGTTCCCAGCCCAGGGGTGAGAGGAACCGCAACAGCTCAGGGTCGGTGGCATTGCCCTCTTACTTCAAGGTGGTGACGGTTCGGTCGAGGTAGACCGTGTTCCAGAGGACGATGGACGCTGTGAGAAGATTCAGCCCCGAGGCTCGGTAGCGCTGCTGTTCGAAGGATCGGTCGCGGATCTCTCCGAGTCTGTTGAAGAAAACGGCCCGGGCCAGGGTGTTTCGGGCTTCGCCCTTGTTGAGCCCGGCCGTGACCTTGCGGCGCAGGTGATGGTCTGCGTGTTGATGGTGCCGCCGATCAGCGGCGCCAAGGTGGCAAGCTCCGGATCGTTGGTGGATGTGTAGAGGCTGGTGTCGGATATTCGACGAATTCACAAGCTACCCCAGTGAGGCGATCCTGGAGCAGCGGCCGGCGACGAGGGGGTCATGGGTCGCTAGAAGGATCGCTTTTCCCGCGTCGGCGAGCATCTGGAGTTGGTCAAGTACAGATGCGGCGGAGTCCCCATCCAGTGATCCGGTGGGTTCGTCCGCGATCACGATGTCGCAGGATTTTAGCAGCAGGCGGGCGATGGCAACGCGTTGTTGCTCGCCACCCGATAGTGTGTGCACGCGCCGCTTCTGAGTCCCCGGTAGCCCCACCTGTTCCAAGGCTGCACCTATCGCGTCGGCTGCAGAGGTGCCCGGCTTGGTGTATGCCATGGCCACTCGTAGGTTCTCGGCCACGGTCGCTCCGTCGATCAGTGCGTAGTTTTGAAACAGGTAGCCCAGTGTGTGACGACGAAGGAGCAACGCTGCCTTGCTACCCGGCGCTGGTGCTGGCCGCTGGGCCAGTGATACGCTCCCAGCGTCGGGGGCTTCGAGGAGGCCGACGAGGTTGAGCACCGTAGACTTGCCTGACCCGCTGGGCCCAGTGAGGGCCACCATCTCTCCAGCGTTTACGTGGAGGTTGAAATCACGGAGTACGACGTGATCTCCGTATCGTCTGGTGACAGATTCCAACTGTAAGCTCGTTTGAGTCATCGTTAGCCTTCCTTTAAGCCCGTGCTTAGTGATCGGCGTTCTGCAGCCGTGATCGCCACTAGGATCGCCATGGTCTGGGCGGCTAACACTGCTGCGCAAGCTAGTGCCACGGTCGGTGCGGTAGCTCCTTGGCCGTCGCTAGTGACTGGGCCGGCAATGGATAGCGCCGCGGCCGTTAGGATCACTTGCGCAGCGAGTGATGCGCTGAGGATAAGAAGGACTTCTCGGTTGGCGCGAAAGGTTCCGTGTCCGTGCAGGCGTCGAATAGCCCGTGCGCGGTTGAACCTGTCGGCCAACATGAGCACGACGGCCACTGCGAGGCCCGCGACGGCGAGGGCGGAAGCACCGGCAACGGCTGCGGTCCGGTTCAGCCCCTCCTCGAGCTCGCTGAGGTTTTGCAGGGCGGCTTCATCTGGTGTCACCAGATAGCGAAGGTTGTCATCGAGGTGCAGGTTGTGGAGTGTCGGTTGCAGCTCGGTCAGGGTACGAGCGGAATCGCCGTTCACCTTAACCTTGAGTGATGTGCCCAGGAATCCGGTGACTGCGTTAAAGCGGTCGATGGTAAGGCTATTAGAGGGTGTCATGATCTCGATGATGGGATCGGTGACCATGCTGCGGTGGGTAGGTGCGACCGCTGGGTTGAACGTGAATACCTGCTGGCCGGGTTCGGTCCAAATGATGCGCACGCGCTGATTGGCGAAGCGCTCTGCAGGGGCGCCAACGATCCGCGTTTCCCCTTGGTAGGCGCCGTCTCGTTGCGCGTTGCCGGTGCGTCGTACCTCTAACATGTCCTGAAGCATCTGACTGTTCGCCTTGTACTTGGCGGGAACGGCCACTATCCATTCCTCCTCGGATGGCGGTACCGAAATAGCCTTCCCAGCCTCATCATAAACCGGGTACTCCTGCAGGTAGTTGGTGTTGACGCGTATCGACGGAGGGAATGGACCCTGGTCGATGGGGCCTTGCTGGGGGTCGACCACTTCGTAGGCAGTTGCGTCGATGTAGAGTGCTCCACGGGAGTCGAGCAGGGTGTACAGCTCGCGTGCCTCGGAGATGGTCGAAGCGTTGCCGCCGCTCGTCAGTTCCACCGCGTCGTCGCCGACGAGGCGAGGGTAGAAGACCGCGTAATCACGGTTGCCCTCTTCTGCACGTGCTAGCTGTCGCTGGGTCGTCAGGTCGTCCCGCTCGGTCCACAGGTGGGCCAGGCTGGCCGACAAGACGACGCCGCTACATGTACTGGCCAGGAGGAGGACTCCGAGCGCAGCCTTACCGGCAACCGGAGCGGACTTGACGAGGTCGCTAATTCGAACACCGCGAATCACGAGATTGGCTGCCACAATTGTCGCGCCCAAGGTGGCGAGCGAAAAGGCAGTGAGAGCGCCAAGGGCGGCGACACGCAACTCCCAGTCAGCTCCCGGGAGCACCGACAGGACGGCCAGAGACGCGACGGCTGAGGCTACGGAGACGATGCATTGGAGGCGACCGACCACCGCGAACCAGATCCGGCTGGTGGAGTAGCCGTTGAGTCGCAGGACGCCGATACGGCGCCCATCGCGGAGGAGGATGTACAAGGCCAGCAAGAACGTGGTGACCATCAGGAGCAGCGTGATACCGGTCAGATTCACCGGAGACTCCTGCGGAAGGGCAGCGTCGCTGGGGCCGCTTTGCAGGTCGCTGGCCGACACGGGTAGACCCGCCGCGGTCAAGCTGGCCGCGACAATGTCGAGAAACTGTTGTTGCAAGGCCGGGGTCGGCGCCTCGATAACATACTTACCTGCGGCCGGAAGTGTCTTGTAGGCGGCGGGAAGGCCCAAGACGGTGACGTCGTAGGCGTTGAGCAGTACCGAGGGCTCGCCGATGACCGAGACGCCGGGTGGCTGCTTCATGGTTGAGACCGCCACCGATGCGCTGTTCAATTCAGCGCTGTCCTGCCAGCGCCCGCTGGTGAGGTTGTAGGCGTCGAACAGTGCCGTTGTTGACTGTTCAAGCAAGACGTACTGCGTGGCCACCGTGCGATTGCTGGCGGTGATCCCCACAGATGTACGCAAGACGTTCGAGTGGGTGGTCTGGGCCGCCTGGGTGAGGATCGACAACGTCAGAGTTGGGTCGGCACCCGGCCCAACATCAGGCCAGGTTATGGTGACCCCGACCTTGCTAACAGCGGTCTGCTCGTCGGCGCGGCGGTTCTGGATGTTCGCCACCAGAGTCAAGGCGGA
Source organism: Arthrobacter sp. TMN-49 (assembly GCF_054511095.1). Classification (NCBI taxonomy): domain Bacteria; kingdom Bacillati; phylum Actinomycetota; class Actinomycetes; order Micrococcales; family Micrococcaceae; genus Arthrobacter; species Arthrobacter sp. TMN-49. The sequence goes on from NZ_JBTNDH010000001.1 coordinate 218,892, forward strand.
CACCATCGCCGTGACCGCCAGCAGGGCTAAGACAAAGAGCAGTCGACTGCGCACGTTTCTCCCGGTTCTCCATGGTGCCTCGCGCCGTTTGAGCGCTGCACCGCATAGGCAGGCTCCCGGACGCGCAACGGCGCAGAGATGCGCGTCGGGCAACCGGGAGCCTGCGTTAGTTTCACGTCACTCAAGCCCTCGAGGACTGGCCTACGAACTCATGGCTGCGTGCTGGCTCAGCTGGCCAGTACGCAGGCGCGCTCAGTAGGTGTTCCAGTACGACTGGCAGCCGCCGGTGAAGAACCCGTTCTTGGTGACCGAGGAGTTCGCGTACAGCGAGGGGTCGGCGAACTTCTTGCTGTTCCCGTCGCCGAAGATAGTGGTGGCACTGTGGTAGACCGAGTTGTGCACGTAGTTGGAGAAGCAAATGTCGTTGGGGAACGCCGCGGCCCTCCTGCCGTAGGTCCAGGTCCCACCCCCGGCTTTCTTCGTGGTGACGGCGAGTGGCGTCACCGTCCCGGGCTTGGGCTTGGTGACGTCGCTGACGGTCGTCGTGCCCCGCTCGGTCACGACGGCCGAGCCGCCGTCCTTGGCGACCGGAGCGCCACTGCCTCCGGCAACTGCTACCCCCGCCGTTGCGGCGAGAGTAAGACTGACTGCTGCGCCGACGAGCACGATTGTCCGGCCGATTCGAGATGTACCCATGATCTATTCTCCTTCGAGTTGGTTCGCTGTGGTGGCGCGGTGATGCTGAGCCACTCCGGTCCTTGTGGCCGCGGCGCCTGAGACTGGTGTGTGTTCCGACACCAGGTTGTGGTCGCGCGATTCGTTCCCTGCGCGAGAGCTTCGACGTCAGTCGGGGGTGTAGGGGCTGATCTCCAGCTGGTCAGCTCCGTGATCGTGCAATGCCTTGACGACACGCTGTGTGGCGATGAAAGCAGAGTTCTGATATGTCTGGCCGTAGAGGTTCTGGATGTCAGTCCCCGGGGACGGATCGGTCGCGAAGCCGGTGTATCCCTCGACAGGCGAGCCGGCGTGGTCTCGAACCTCGACCTCGAAGGTTCGGTAACCGGTGACCTCAGCGGCGCGAAGTGCCTCGATGAAACGAGTGGAGGCAATCTTCAAAGCTATCCCACCGGTCCACAGCAGGTCACCGAACTTCTTACCTCCGTTGTAGGGAGCAAGCCAAACCGGGAACGGAAGTTCTTCAGGACGCCAGTCCTCGATGAACGGGTAGACACTGGTGACACCGTCGGGCATGTACCAGGGATCTCCGGTGATCTTCGGCTTACCTTGTCCGTAGACGTCGAGCCACACATCGTTGCGTCTTGATCTGGCCCCTATGCGAACCCACTCGGACAAGCCCTCGCCTTTCAGCAACGGTAGTACCTCGCGTAAACGGCCGTAATCGACGTGTTGAACTGAAGCACGGTTGCCTTCGTCGCGTTCAGGTTCTGGTCTTTCCATCTCTGCCAGTCGCGGTTGTACGCGGCGGCCAGAGAGGAGTGGTTGTTGGCCACCCCAGCAGTCGAAACCCACCACAGACCGTAACTCGGGTCGTGGATCTGAATGCCCTTAGCGCCGAAGTACGTTTTGAAGGTTTGAGGCATGGTGTGGTGTGCCTGGCACCGCGACCCGGGGTCGTAACCGGTTCGCTGGATCAGGTTGTACCGAAAATTCGCAGCCGTAGGCGGCCTGTATGCTGCCGCCGCCATCAGGGCCGTGTCTTGATCCTGGGTCGCGTCAACGGTGGTGACGCCTACCGTTGTTTCCGACGTGAGCGATGAAGCGGACGCTGCTTGGCCTGACATCCCGACAACTACTGCCATCAGGAAGGCAGCAATCAACGTCCAAAACTTACGGATTTTCATGGGGTCCCCTTGCCCTATGTGCCGTGACGATCGCTATCAATAATCACCGACGACATGAATCTATCCATTGCGCTAGGCGCTACACAAGTGCTTCCTGGAAATACGTCGCTTCAGGCCTGGGCGGCCTCTTCGCGCGGTTCTTAGGGTGGCTTGTGAATTCGTCAAAATCTGCACTAAACCTACGCAGCGTCCGGTAACGATCGTTAGCGAGACACTCCAAAATCGGTTTTGGGAACCGCGGAACCACGCGGCCAATTTTGTAACGCTTTCCGTGTACGCGCCTATGTAACGCCCAGCAGGGTTGGTGATACATTTTGGTGATGCGAATCGGATACGGGCGTGTCTCCACACGCGACCAGCACCCCGAAGCCCAACACGACGCCCTGCGCGCGGCCGGCTGCGAGCAGGTGTTCCTCGACACCGCCTCGGGGAAACTCGCCCGCAGGCCCGAATTCGACAAGGCGCTGCTCTCGGCCAACAAGGTCGGGGACCAGCTCGTCGTCACCAAGCTCGACCGGCTCGGCCGTTCGTTGGAAAACCTCATCGACCTGTCCAAGACGCTGCAGGAACGCGGCGTGGACCTGGTGGTCCTGGACCAGGGCGTCGACACGTCCACGCCCGCCGGGCGGATGTTCTTCCAGATCATCGGCTCGATCGCCGAGTTCGAACACGCGCTCATGTCGGAGCGGACCCGCGACGGGCTCGCCGCAGCCCGGGCACGCGGGCGGACAGGCGGGCAGAAACCAAAACTCGGCCCGCGCCAGGTCAAGCTGGCCCGGCAGATGTATGAGGAAAAGGACGCCGACGGGAAACGTGCCCACACCGTGGAACAGATCGCCCAGGAATTCGGCGTCACCCGGCCCACCATCTACCGGCACCTGGCCAAACCATGAACGGTGAGCCATGCTCATCACCGTGCCACGGCACGTCCGTAGACCACGGCCATCCAACCGGAAAGGACTTCTGAAGTGGCCCTACGATCCTTGCTCACGGCTGCCGAGCGCAGCCAGGTCCTGGCAATTCCCACCAATGAAGAGGACCTGTCGGCCCGCTACACGCTCGGCGAAACGGACATGTCATTGATTCGGCAACGCCGCGGAGATGCCAACCGGCTGGGCCTTGCCATCCAGCTCTGTCTGCTGAGACACCCAGGAATCACTCTGGCCGAAGACACCGAAGTGCCCCCTGAACTGGTTTCCTGGATGGCAACCCAGCTGGGCATCTCGGTCGAGGCCTGGGACGAATACGGGACACGTGAGGAAACGCGGCAGGAACACGGACGGGAGATCCGCGCGTATCTGGGCATGTCCACGTTCGGAATCGCGGATTTCCGCCAGCTCGTGGGACACGTGGGCGAGGTGGCCGTGCACACGGACAAGGGCCTTCTCTTGGTCGAAGCGGCGCGGGACTTCCTGCAATCACGGAAGGTCGCCTCGCCCGGAGTGGGGGTCATTGAAAGGGCCTGCGCGCAGGCCCTGACCAAAGCGAATCGGCGAATCCACGCCACAATTTGCGGCCACCTCTCTGTCGAGCACCGGCGGCGCCTGGACGGGTTGTTGCTTCGCCGCCCCGATAGTTCCTTGACCGAAATCGGCTGGCTGCGGCAGGCCCCGTTGCGCCCCAACGCACGGGCGATGAACGAGCACATCGACCGGCTCACGACCTGGCGTGCTCTTGGTCTTCCCTGGGCCGCAGGCAAACTGGTGCACCGGAACAGGTTGTTGAAGCTGGCCCGCGAGGGCGCATCGATGACGGCGGCGGACCTGGCCAAATTCGAACCCGGACGCAGGTACGCGACCCTCTTTGCCTTGTCCGTGGAAAGCATGGCAACGGTCACCGACGAAATCATTGACTTGCACGACCGGATCATGGGCCGGATCATTCGCACCGCCCAGAACAAGCAAAACCAGAACACCCTGGCCTCCCGTGCCACCGTAACGGCCATGATGCGCATGCATTCGAAGCTCGGCGATGCCCTCATCGAGGCCAGGGAAACCGGCGAGGATCCCTTCGCCGCGATCGAAACAGCGATCGGTTGGGAATCCTTGGCCGAAAGCATAGCCCAAGCCAAGGAGCTCACCCGGCCGGCCCTCGAAGACCACCTCGCCCTCGTCAGCTCCCACTTCACCACGCTACGCCGCTACACCCCGGCGTTTCTTGCCGCCCTGGACCTGCAGGCAGCCCCCGCCGCACAGGACCTGCTGGCCGCGATCAATGTCATCCGCACCCTGAACACCTCAGGCGCCCGTAAGATCCCGGAGGATGCACCCATTGCCTTCATCAGGGCCCGGTGGAAGCCCCTGGTCTTCACCGAAACCGGCACCGACCGGGGTTTCTACGAGTTCTGCGCCCTCGCGGAACTCAAGAACGCGCTTCGCTCCGGGGACATGTGGGTCACCGGCTCCCGCCAATTCCGCGACTTCGACGACTACCTGATGGCCGGCTCCGACTACACGGCCATGAAGAACGCCGGGGAACTTCCCTTGGTCACGGCCACCGGCGGCGAACGCTATCTCGAGGACCGCCTCGCCCTGCTCAGAGAACGGCTGCACCAGGTCAACGAGCTTGCCTCCCGCGACGAACTGCCCGGGGTGCTGATCACGGCCAACGGCGTGAAGATCACCCCGCTCGAGACGATCGTCCCCGCGCACGCCCAACCCCTGATCGACCAGGCCAGCGCCATGTTCCCGCGAATCCGGATCACCGACCTGCTGATGGAAGTCGACGGTTGGACCGGGTTCACCCGCCACTTCACCAGCCTCAAGTCAGGCCAACCCTCCAAGGACAAACAACTCCTGCTCACCGCGATCCTGGCCGACGGAATCAACCTGGGCCTGACGAAAATGTCCGAGTCATGCACCGGCGTCACCTACGCCCAACTGGACCGCCACCAGGCCTCCTACATCCGGGATGAAACCTACAGCGCCGCCCTGGCGGAACTGGTGAACACCCAGCACGGGCATCCCTTCGCCACACACTGGGGCGATGGCGCCACCTCGTCCTCGGACGGGCAGCGCTTCCGCGCCGGCAGCCAGGCCGAATCCACCGGGCACGTGAACCCCAAATACGGTGCCGAGCCCGGACGGCTGATCTACACGCACGTCTCGGACCAGTACTCGCCCTTCCACAGCAAACTCATCAACGTCGGGGACCGCGACGCGACCTACGTCCTGGACGGGCTGCTCTACCACGAATCCGACCTGGCCATCCAGGAGCACTACACCGACACCGCCGGGTTCACCGACCACCTCTTCGCCCTCATGCACCTGCTCGGCTACCGGTTCGCACCCCGGATCCGCAACATCGGCGACACCCGCCTCTACACACCCACCAACGACGCTGAACTGTCGACGTTGGCTCCGCTGATCGGCGGCACCATCAACACAAAAACCATCACCGCACACTGGGACGAGATCCTCCGATTAGCCGCATCCATCAAGACCGGCACCGTGACCGCCTCCTTGATGATGCGCAAACTTGGCGCCTACCCACGCCAAAACCGACTCGCCACCGCACTGCGGGAACTGGGCAAACTGGAACGAACACTCTTCCTGCTGGACTGGCTCCAAGATCCCGACCTGCGCCGCAAGGTCACGGCCGGACTGAACAAGGGGGAAGCACGGAACACCCTGGCCCGAGCCGTATTCTTCAAACGTCTGGGAGAGATCCGCGACCGGTCCTTCGAGCAACAGCGCTACCGGGCCTCGGGGCTGAATCTTCTCACCGCGGCCATCGTTCTCTGGAACACGGTCTACCTCGACCGCACCATCACCACCTTGAATCAGGAAGGCAACACCACGGACCCTGAGCTGCTGCGGTTCCTCTCACCCTTGGGATGGGAACACATCAACCTCACCGGGGATTACACCTGGCCCCGCACCAACAATATCAAACCCGGCAAATACAGGCCCCTACGGCGCTCGACAAAACCTTAGCGTCGGATATTCTACTTTTTCACAAGCCACCCCCATCAGTGCGGTTTCTCCCCACAATGCTGTGGTGGTGCCTTTGCTGGCCGTGGACCTGGCCGCAGCCGGCCAATGTTGGGGACAACAAGAACTACGTTGCCGGGGACGGAACGGTGAGCGAATACGGGGCCGACGACCGCCTGGCGCCGGTACAGTTCACCGGCATGCTCTACGATGACAGCCACGTCGACTTCGCCGGGGCAGGCGTGACATTTTCCGGCGTGAACATCCGGGACGAAAAGGGCACGGCCATGGCCTTCGAACGCAATTTCAAGCTCAGCCACCCCAGCATTGCTGACAAGGACGGCGGAGTGTTGCTGGCGCTGGCCGCGCTTGTGGCGCCCACCTCTGTCCCCACCACACTGGTCCTGGACAAGCAGGGCCGCGTCGCCGCACGGATCGTCGGCGTTGCCCAAAAGGGCACGCTCAAGGACCTGGTCACCTCCGCCCTGGCAGAAGAGTAAGAATCCGGCGCAAACGCCAACAGCCCCGAACATCGGCTGATGTTCGGGGCTGTTGGCGTTACGGCAAAGCTACTTCTTGGCCGGCGCCTTCGCGGCAGCCTTCTTCGCGGGGGCCTTCGCGGCGGCCTTCTTGGCCGGTGCCTTCTTCGCAGGCGCCTTGGCGGTGCGTTTGACGGGGCCCCGTTCGCGCTTGTCAGCCAGTAGCTCGACGGCGATCTCCCGAGTCAGCTCCTCCACCTCGGTTCCGCGTGGAACCGTGATGTTGGTGACGCCGTCGGTGATGTAGGGGCCAAAGCGGCCTTCCTTAACCACAATGTTCTTCCCTGAGACGGGGTCCTCACCAAACTCGGCCAACGGTGGCACGGCTGTGCGGGCACCACGCTGCTTGGGCTGGGAGTAAATTTCCAGCGCCTGCTCCGGCGTGATGGTGAAGATTTCTTCCTCAGTGCCGATGGAACGGGAGTCCGCGCCCTTCTTCAGGTACGGGCCAAAGCGGCCGTTCTGAACCGTGATCTCAACACCCTCGGCATCTGTGCCCAGCACGCGAGGCAGGCTCATGATGGCCAGCGCCTCATCGAGCGTGACAGTGTCCACAGTCATGGTCTTGAACAAGGAGCCGGTGCGCGGCTTGACCTTGACGGGCTTCTTCGGGGGCTTCGGCTTGCCGTTTTTGTAGTACTCGACCGGCTGATTGGCGATGTCCTCTTCGGTCATCTCCGGGATCACCTCGGTGACATACGCGCCGTAGCGGCCGTTCTTGGAAACGACTGTGTGGCCGCTGACCGGGTCAACGCCCAAGACGCGTTCCTCCGGTGCTGCCGTGTCCATGAGTTCCTGCGCCTTGGCGGGCGTGAGCTCATCGGGGGCCAGATCCTCCGGGACGTTGGCGCGGGCAGCTTCAATAATTTCACCCGTTTTGGGGTCCACAGTGGGAACTGTGCTCTCCAGGTACGGACCAAACTTGCCCACGCGCAGCACCAAGGTGTCTGTGATGTGTATCGAGTTGATCTCGCGGGCATCAATTTCACCCAGGTTGTTCACAATGCTCTGCAGGCCGGCGTCGTGGTCGTCGCCGAAGTAGAAGCGCTTGAGCCAGTCCGAACCCTTGTCCTGGCCGTTGGCGATCTTATCCAGCCCGGTTTCCATGCCGGCCGTGAACTCGTAGTCCACGTAGTCGGTGAAGTGCAGTTCCAGCAGGCGCACCACCGAGAACGCAATCCAGCTGGGTACCAGGGCCGAGCCCTGCTTGCGGACGTAGCCGCGGTCCATGATGGTGGACAAGGTGGAGGCGTAGGTGGACGGGCGACCAATGTCGCGCTCTTCCATTTCCTTGGTCAGGGACGCTTCGGTGAACCGCGGCGGCGGGGAGGTGTCGTGGCCGTTGGCCGCAACATCGGCGGCGCTCAGCGCATCGTTTTCCTTGACGTTGGGCAGGCGGCGGTCCGAGTCATCGGAGGCGTTGCGGGACTCATCCCGGCCCTCCTCATAGGCGGCCATGAAGCCCCTGAAGGTGATGACAGTACCGGAGGCCGAGAACTCGGCGTCTTGGCCGTCAGCGGCACCGCCAATAGCCGTGGCACCCAACTTGATGGTCGCCGTCGAACCCTTGGCGTCAGCCATCTGGGAGGCAACTGTGCGCTTCCAGATCAGCTCGTACAGTTTGAACTCGTCCCCACGCAGGGCGCTGGCCACCTGAGCCGGGGTGCGGAAGGAGTCACCGGCGGGGCGGATGGCCTCGTGCGCTTCTTGGGCGTTGGAGCTCTTGTTGGCGTAGACGCGCTTGGTTGCGGGCACAAATTCGGGGCCGTACAGTTCCGAGGCCTGGCGGCGGGCGGCATTGACTGCCTCATCGCTCAAGGAGGATGAGTCGGTACGCATATACGTGATGTAACCGTTTTCGTACAGGCGCTGGGCGGTCGACATTGTCGATTTAGAGGAGAAGCGCAGCTTTCGGCCGGCTTCCTGCTGGAGGGTCGACGTCGTAAACGGCGGGGCGGGGCGGCGGGTGTAGGGCTTGTGCTCCACCGAGCGGACGGCAAACGCCACGTCCTGCAAAGCAGTTGCGAGCGCCTTGGCGGCAACCTCGTCCAGGTGGGCAACGTTCTTGCCCGTCAGCTCACCCTGGTCGTTGAAATCGCGGCCCGAGGCAACCCGGCGGCCATCCACGGCAGCCAACTTGGCGCCGAAGGACTCACCCGTTGCGGGGCTGAACGTGCCGGCCAGGTCCCAGTAGTTGGCCGAACGGAACGCCATGCGCTCACGCTCACGCTCCACCACCATGCGGGTCACCACTGACTGGACACGGCCTGCGGAAAGCTTCGGGGCCACCTTGCGCCACAGCACCGGGGACAGCTCGTAGCCGAACAAGCGGTCCACCACGCGGCGGGTTTCCTGTGCGTCCACCAGGTCGGTGTCCAGTTCGCGCAGGTTCCCCATGGCGCGCTGCAGGGATTCCTTGGTAATTTCGGCAAAGGTCATGCGGTGCACGGGCACCTTGGGCTTAAGCACCTCAAGCAGGTGCCACGCGATGGCCTCGCCCTCGCGATCCCCATCAGTTGCGAGGTAGAGTTCGTCGGCGTCCTTGAGCTGCGCCTTGAGCTCGGCCACCTTCTTCTTCTTATCCGGAGACACCACGTAGTAAGGCTTGAAGTTGTTCTCAAGATCGACGGCGAACTTGCCGATCGAGGACTTCTTCAGCTCCGCGGGGAGTTCGGAAGGCTGCGGCAAGTCACGGATGTGCCCAATGGAGGCTTCGACGACGAAACCCTCGCCCAAGTATTTGGCGATCGTCTTGCTTTTGGCAGGGGACTCGACAATCACGAGCTTTTTGCCGGTCTTGGGCTTGCTGGCTGCTGCCTTGCTGGGCACGGTACTCCTACTGGGAAGGAAAGGGGGACGAACGGCGTCCTCAAGAGCCTAGTTCACCATATTTTTACCGTGAACGCGTATTGCTGGGGAAACTGGGTCCAAAATTGATGCCCCGGTCCGGGTGCCCGGGGACCGCTCGGCCGGGGCACGACCCCTAGGCTTGCCGGACCTCAGCGCCCTTGATTCTGCTGCCGCGAAGGCAGCCGCCGCGCCGGGGTGGGTGGCTCGGCAGCGCCGCCCACCTTCGACTACCGGGTGCCCAGAATCACGGCGGTGGTACCGCCACCGGGCTAGGCCGGGATCAGGAATCCGTCCTTGACAAGGTTGCGGACATCACTGTTGAGGGAGTGCGCGAATTCCTCGTCGTCGCGTTCGAGCAGCACGGCGAGCGCGCCAACTATTTGGCCAACACTCAGATCGCCGTCGCACGCCGAGACCAACCCGGCCAGCTCGGTGCTCATGAGATTGGTCCGACGCAGCCCGGCACCTTGGCGGAGCAGGATGACGCCGGGGTGTTCGGCGCCCGGCTTTTGGTGGCGCTCCTCCGTGACGTCCTCGGCGACCAGGAGATATACGTGCTCGATGTCGGGGTGTTGATCCAACCACTGCTGCCGGTCCAACGCAGCGGCCAGGTGCGGGCCTACAGGCTGTTCAATGGGGTACAGAATTTCCTCAAAGTTCGTGGTGATGGCCGTTTCATGCGGCGCTGGCTGGCGCAACAAGATGTAGCCGAAGCCGATTCCTGTGACGTTGCGAGAGGCGAAATCAAGGAGATACTGCTCATAGGCGTCGGCGTAGGCCTGTGAATCGCGGCCCTGCGAGGCGTCCTGCAACCACGTTTCGGCATAGCCGCCCGGGCTGATTTGTTCACGCTGAATGAACCACGCGTCGGTGCCCGGGGCCAGCCACCGCTCGGGGCGGGCCTGCCAGAGGGCTGCCGTGCCGCCGTCGGGCGTCTCCTGCGCCACAATCTCCCAATTGCCCAGCATCTGCGCCACACCGCCTGGTACCAGGACACCGGGCAGCTCGCGGACCAGCGACTCCACAATGGCGTCGCCGGCGAGCCCACCGTCGCGGTAGGTGAACTGCTCAGCGCTGCTCTCACCGCCGTGCCGCGGCGTAATGACGAACGGCGGGTTGGAAACCACCAGGTCAAAACGTTCACCGGCCACCGGTTCCAGCAGGCTGCCCAGGCGCAGGGAGACGCGTGCTTGTTGGTTGTCCGGGTCAAAATCGGTGGCATTCAGGCCCAGCTCCGGGGCGTTGAGGACAAGGTTGAAGCGGGTGAACGCCAGGGCCCGTGCCGAAATGTCTGTGGCCACAACAGTTTTGGCGTGCTGCAGGAGGTGGAACAGCTGAATCCCGCAACCCGTCCCCACATCCAACGCCCTGTCCACCTCACGGCGAATGGTGCCCTGGGCCAACGTCAGCGACGCCTGGCCAATGCCCAGGACGTGGTCCTTGCGCAGCACACCGGGACGCTGGTGGGCGCCAAGATCGCTGGCCACCCACAGGTTCGTCTCCGCGGCACCTTCGGCCGCCGCGGGCCAACCATAGGGGCGAAGGTCGACGGCGGCCCGAACCATGCCTGGCTCCGGCGCGAATTCGATCAGACCCAGGTGCACGAGGGCGTCAAGGCCTGTCGCGGGCAGTGCCCGGGCGAGCTGATCCGCCGGAAGGTGGTTTGCGAGCAGCCAAAGCTTGACCACAGTCGCCAACGCGTCCTGATTGTTGCGCAGCGCCAAGGCGGCCGGAACTGTCTGGTCCCGGGCCAGCGCCTGGTTGGCGTCCCCGCCAAGGAGCTCCGCCACGCCGTCGACCGTGTAGTTGATAGCGGTGAGGTCTGCGGCCAGGGCGGCAAGGAGGGCCGGGTTGTCACTGCGAGGGGCGTCGGGGACGGTGCTGAAGTCAGTCATTTGACTAGCCTACCGAGTGGCAGCGGCGGGGTCGGGGGTACAATCGACGCATGCAGACTCGTCAGCAATTTACTTGCCCTCGGCCGCCTTTGGCCGCATGGGCTGCTTCGCTGACGCGCTGAGTCCATCCGGCAGCGGTTGAGGGGTTCCCGCCCACCGCCTCCCGGATACCAAAGGATTCACCCATGCACACCTATCTTTCCCCCTCTGCCCTGCAATCAGCGCTTTCCATCCCTGATCTGAGCGAGCCTTCTACCGGACACGCCATGTCAGCGATGCTCGCTTCGGTTACCGACGCCCTCGCTGCGCTCTGGGGCGTGCCCGTTGTCGAGCACCGGCCCAGCCCGCTGGTCTCCGTGCGCGATAACTACGACCGGCTAGGTTTCAGCCCCACAGACATCACCCGGGATGCTCGGTACTCCCGGCAGGTCAGCCCCACAGTCATGCTGCGCAGCCACACCTCCGCCGGAATGCCTGCCGTGCTGGATTCCCTGCGCCCGGAGTTGGGCCACTATGACACCTTGGCGGTATTGCCGGGGCTGGTGTACCGGCGCGACGCCGTGGATCGCACCCATGTGGGCACGCCGCATCAGGTGGATTTATGGCGGCTGCGTTCACGCGGGCTCCTGACAGTGCCCGATCTGACGGCCATGCTCGGCACAGTGGTTGAGGCTGTCCTGCCGGGCGCTCGCTGGCGTGCAGTGCCCAGTCCCCACCCGTACACCACTGCCGGCGTGCAACTGGACGTCCACGTGCGCGGGGAATGGCTGGAGCTGGCCGAAGCCGGGTTGGTGGCCGCCAATGTGCTGCGCGCTTCCGGGCTTGATCCGCGCCGCTGGTGCGGGCTGGCGCTGGGGATGGGCCTGGACAGGGCCCTGATGCTGCGCAAGGGCATTGACGATATCCGACTGTTGCGCTCCGCCGATCCACGCGTTTGTGCCCAGATGACGGGGTTGTCGCCGTACGTGGCCGTTTCGCTCATGCCGCCGGTGCGCCGGGACTTGTCCTTGGTTTGCGCGGACGACGTCGATGCTGAAGTTTTGGGGGATGCGGCCCGTTCCGCTTTGGGTACGGAAGCCGACGTGCTGGCCGGGTTGGAGGTACTGGCGCTCACCCCTGCCTCCGGGCTTCCGGAAAGTGCCGTGGTTCGGTTGGGGATGGTGCCCGGCCAGGCGAATGTGCTGGTGCGGTTAACCCTTCAGTCCCTGGAACGGACACTCACCTCTGCGGAGGCCAACATGCTACGAAACTGCGTCTATACGGCCTTGCATGAGGGGCCCCACGCGGAGCTGATCGACGTGTGAAAGGACCCCGGCTGTGTTTGGGAGGAGACACCTGGGCCCCTGTCTCCGAGGGCCCCGGAACGCAGACGCGCCAGCGGCTGTGTTCCGGGAGGAGACACCTGGGCCCCTGTCTCCGAGGGCCCCGCTGCGAGCTTGCGAGCAGTGGGAGGAGACAGGGACTATGCGGTGCAGCCTTGTGGGCACTGAAGGGTTTCCGGGGCGCTGGCGCATTCTGCGCAGTAGAGATTAAGGTTGCGGCAGCTGGGGTTGGAGCAGTTTTCGAACTTATTGCTGGGATTGTTGCATCGGATGCAGTGGCCGACCTCCTTGGCCTCGTCACTGAACTCCATATGCATGCGCTTGTCGAAAACGTAGAGCGAACCTTCCCATAGGCCCTTGTCCTTGAAGGTCTCACCGTAGCGAACGATCCCGCCGTCCATTTGGTAGACCTCTTTGAAGCCGCGGTTGACCATGAGCGAGCTGAGCACTTCGCAACGAATTCCGCCGGTGCAGTAGGTGACCACAGGCTTGTCCTTGAGGTCGTCGTACTTGCCCGAATCGAGTTCCTTGATGAAGTCGTGGGTGGTGTCGACGTCCGGGACTATGGCGTTTTTGAACTTGCCGATTTGGGCTTCGAAGGCGTTGCGGCCGTCAAAGAACACCACTTCTTCGCCCTTAGCCTCTTTGTCAGCAACGAGTTCGTGGAGCTCTTCGGGCTTGAGGTGGGTGCCACCGCCCACCACGCCGTTTTTATCGACCTGGAGTTCGCCAGGGGCGCCAAAACTGACAATTTCTTCGCGTGCCTTGACGCTCAGGCGCGGAAAGTCATCTCCTGTACCGTCGGACCATTTGATGTCCATGTCCCTGAAACCGGGGTATTCACGCGTGGTTTTCAGGTACTGCTTGAGGTCCCGAATGTCGCCGCCAACGGTGGCGTTAATGCCGTCCTTGGAGATGATGATGCGGCCCTTGAGGCTGAGTTTTTCGCACAGGGCACGCTGCCAGAGCTTGATGGCTTCTGGATCGCTAAGGGGAGTAAAGCCGTAAAAGAGCACAATTTTGTTCAAAGACACATGTTAAAGACTACTTTGTGCCACCAAATGACCCCCATCTCACACCCCAACCCGGCCGTGGGCATAGGCTAATACCATGATGGATCGTGCCACAGAGCTGCAGCGGCATGTGGCTGCATGGGTTACCGCCTGGACTTCACTGCGCAGCTACCAAGTGAGCGCCGGACCGGGCTACGTGGCGGCCTTGCGACTGGACCGCAACGGAGATTGGGAATACTTCATTGCCGCACCCACCCCTGCCGCCTTTGCCACCGTCGCAGCCGAGGTTGTCAGCTCACCCCGGCGGGCCCTTTGCGTCATCGGCAGCGATGTGCACGGCTACGTAAAACAAGCCCATAGGGCCGGCCTGGGGATGATTTCCAACTCGGAGCAGCTGATGATCCTCGCCATTGAGTCCCAGGACAATCAGGACCCCTTTCTGGCCGACCCCGAGTTGTCACTGGTGGTCAAGGAAATTGGTGGCAAGCATAGCGATACGGCTTGCCAGGCCCGCTTTTCAGCGGCCATTCTCCGTGGACAGAAAGTTCTGGCCAACGGCAAGGTGGGCATTTACGGTGACTATGCCGTTTTTGATCAGCTGGAGACCCACGCACAACACCGACGTCGCGGATATGGCATGTTGCTCATGCGGGCGCTGACGGCCAGAGCCCTGGAACACCCGGTCACCACAGGGCTGTTGCTGGCCAGCACAGACGGGCAGCGGCTGTACCACAAGCTGGGGTGGCGCAGCCTAGGTTCGGTGACTGTTTTGGTGCCCCGGGCACGGCTGTTGGAGATGGCCGCCAATTCCTAGCTCGCCCGGCAGTGCGTTACGGGCGCACCGGCGGCGTTGCAGATCCTGCGGCGCGCCGGGCAAGGCGCTTTTTCAAGAAGATCAGGGGCAGGAGGATTGCCCCCAGCGTGGTGGTCACCCAAATCACCAAAGCCGCCGTGATCCACGTGGTAAATCCGTTGATGTGCAAGCCACCGGGAAACATCTGCGCCAACACGAGCGACACCAGCGTTGAAATCAGCCCGATTCCCCCCAGCGCGGCGGGGACGTAGCGGTTAGTGATACGTGCAATGAAGGGTGTCAGAATCGACTGGGACAGGGCAAAGACCCCCACCGCCACAATGAATCCGCGCCATTCAAGGCCGAAGTCGGGCAGGACCCATGAGGCCACCAGCAGGCCCAGTGCCGAGGTGCCCAGGTAGATCGCTGCTCGAATCAGAAGAATTATCATGTGCGTAAGTATAGGAATGGAAATCCACTCTGGACATGCCATTTCCATAGTCGGCGCATCGATTGTTACCGGGTGAGGGTGCGGGCCACAGATTTCTGGTCCCGTCGGCTAGCGTGGCCAGTCCGTCCATGAGGTACAAGCCCGGCGGTGACACAATGATGAAGTGTCAACCAACAATTCGCTGATCTCACTTCTGGGCAGGGGAACCAACCCTCCCCAGTTGCAGCATGTGCGCAGGATCCCGGCCCGGCAGGCTGTCAATGCGCCGTGGCCCGCTTGGGTCCACCCCGATATTGTCAGCGCGTATTCGTTGCTGGGTGTAGCAGAACCGTGGCGGCATCAAGTGGAAGGAGCCAACGCCGCGCACAGCGGTCAGCACACTGTCATCGCCACGGGCACCGCATCGGGGAAGTCTTTGGCATACCAGCTTCCTGCCCTCAACGCTGTTCACACGGCGCAGCTAAGGGTGAACGAAAACCCTGGCCTTCTGGAGACCGAGGGGGCTGTTGCCCTGTATCTCTCCCCGACCAAAGCACTAGCGGCGGACCAGCTGGCTGCGTTAAACTCACTGCATTTATCTACGCTGCGCGCCGCCACCTATGACGGCGACACTGCCCCGGCAGACAGGCGTTGGATTCGCGACCACAGTAATTTTATCTTGTGCAACCCTGACATGCTCCACTTTGGGGTGCTGCCAAACCACACCTGGTGGGCCCGATTCTTTAGGCGCCTGCAATTCGTCGTCATCGACGAAGCCCATAGCTATCGGGGCGTTTTCGGCTCCCATATTGCTGTTTTGTTGCGCCGATTGCGTCGTATTTGCGCCCACTACGGGTCCTCCCCCACGTTCATCGGGGCCTCAGCCACCTCGGCTGATCCCGGAGCTTCTTTCTCTCGCCTCATTGGCGCCCCTGTCACCACTGTTACCGACGATTGCTCCCCGCACGGAGCCACCACTGTGGCGTTGTGGGAGCCGGAGCTGACGGATTTTTCCGGTGAAAACGGAGCCAAAACCCGACGTACAGCCATAGCTGAAACATCGGATTTGTTGGCCAATCTTGTCTCTTCCCATGTGCGCACCATTGCTTTCATCAAGTCGCGTCGCGGTGCAGAAACGATCTCGACGGTGACTAAGCGGCTTTTGGAGGATGTGGATCTCAGCCTTCCTTCGCGTGTTGCCGCCTACCGTTCCGGCTATCTTCCGGAAGAGCGCAGGGAGCTGGAAAAGGCTTTGCGCGCCGGAGATCTCCTCGGAATTTCGAGCACCTCAGCATTGGAATTGGGCATTGACATCTCCGGCCTCGATGCGGTCTTGGTGGCCGGGTGGCCGGGCACCCGGGCATCGTTCTTTCAACAAATCGGCCGTGCAGGGCGCGCAGGTCAGGACGCCCTCGCCGCCTTTGTGGCCAGCGACGACCCCTTGGATACCTTCCTGGTGCACCATCCCGAGGCCATTTTTGATCGGGCCGTGGAGGCCACAGTCTTCGACCCGGCCAACCCCTACGTTCTGGGCCCGCATCTGTGTGCGGCCGCTGCCGAGTTGCCCATCACGCATCAGGATTTGGCGATTTTTGACGCGAGCACACCCGCCTTGTTGGATCAGCTGGTAGCCCAAGGATACTTACGCAAGCGGCCTGCCGGCTGGTTCTGGACCCATCCTCAAAGCGCCGCCGCAATGGTGAATCTTCGTGACGACGGCGGCGGACCCATCAATATTATTGAGGCTGACACGGGCGCCCTGCTGGGCACCATGGGCTCGCCCCAGTCCCACTACCAAGCCCACACCGGAGCCGTTTACGTTCATCAAGGGACAAATTATGTTGTTCTTGAACTCAACGAGGCGGAGCACTGCGCGCTTGTCCGCCGCGGGACCCCTGACTTTTACACCACAGCCCGGGACGTCACCCAAATTGAGGTGCTCGAATCGATCAGACATGAGCTGTGGGGCCCCGTCGAGATGCACTTTGGCTCAGTGCTGGTACGCACCCAGGTGGTTTCCTTTCAACGGAAGGCTCTCATCTCCAACGAAGTTCTGGGCGAGGAACCTCTCGAACTCGAGGCACGGGATCTTTTCACCAAGGCCGTGTGGTTCACCATGGACAACGCCACCATGCTTGCCGGTGGACTCGTGGAACCACAGTTTCCGGGCGCCTTGCATGCTGCCGAACATGCGGCGATCGGCTTGCTACCGCTCGTCGCCTCCAGCGACAGATGGGACGTGGGCGGGGTTTCCACAGCCGTCCATGCCGACACCGGCCAACCAACTATTTTTGTCTATGACGGGCACCCCGGCGGAGCTGGCTTCGCCGAGCGGGGCTTCGATATGGCCCGCATCTGGCTGCGGGCGACGATGGAAGCCATTGAGGCTTGCGAGTGTCCCTCCGGTTGCCCATCCTGCGTGCAATCACCAAAGTGCGGGAACAAGAACAACCCTCTGGACAAAGCCGGGGCCGTCCAGCTACTCAAGGTCATACTCAACAACGCCCCTTAGCGGGTACCCGGATGACGTGTTCCTGGAACTGCCGTATCCGGGGGGCGGTCCGGCCCTGGCACGGCCGTACGCTGACCACGGCATTGACGTTTGGATGGCCACGTTAACCTGGACCGAGCCGGCCCCGACAAGCCTGCATTCCACCAAGGTGGCCCCATGGTGTGCCGACACGTCGGCGGCAACCTGGCAGGGAACACCTGTGCTGAGGCCCCGGTAAGCGTCAGCTGCCGCAAGCGCAGCCAAGTCCGCCGCGGTTGCGGCTTGGCCAGCAGCTACTGCGGCCTGGCCCAGCCACATCACCATTGCCGTGAGCAACAGCAAGGCCAGCGCCAGCGCCGCAGCCAACACAGTCCCGGCACCTTCCTCAGCCGACGTCACGGTCACCACCCAGTTGCGTCACAGTGCCCGCCGAACAAACGGCTGCACGGAACTGGCAGTGGGGCACCTCGACCCACCTCCACAACGATGACTTCGACGCTGCTGCCTCAATCCTTGCACTGGCCTGCGCCGACTGGGTCCAAGGAACAAGGCCTGACAAAACCCCCTCCACCTTTCCTTGAACGGTGACTGTGGCGTAGCCTCCGGAACTTGCCAGAGAAGCCGTGACCCGTTCCCCCGCCACCCGGGAAACGAGTTCAAGAACTAGGGCTGTGGAGTCGCCACGAGCCAGGGCTCGGGCACCTGCCCTAGCACCCTCTTCCAGTCGCAGTTGCAGCATCCCGGCGGACACGCTGAGCAGCAGGACAGCCAAGAGGGCAGTGATTGCAGGCAACACCACTGCGATCTCCGCACTGACGGATCCGCGTGTGCTCGCTACGTTTCGCCAGCTTCCGGGCTTGGCCAGGCGCGGCTGCGCAATGCGCACTACATGGTGGTGCGGCGGAGATGACGGCATGGCACTCGTCCCGGTTCTCGGTTCCCTTTGGCAGCTAAAAACTCAAGGCTGTACGAATGATGTTCAGAAGGAATCCACGCACTTCATCACTTTTGAGGATCACCACCAACAGGCCGGCAAAGCCCACAGCCGCCACCGTTGGCGACTAATGGCATATTCGTAAATGAAAATTCACTCGGGAGAAACACTCCATTTTGTGATACTCTTCGAGCCTAAATGAATCCCGCTGGGGCCGTGACTTAGAAGCACGGGATTTCTTCACCCAGATATGTAGCCGGTCAAAGCACCCGAAGCGTGGTGGGGAACCGGAAGATCTCCAACAATGGAGGCTTCCGATGGATGCTGCTCTTTTAACCCCAACGATCGCCGATGTACTCGACGACTACGATCTTGCGCTATATAACTTCGGTGCGATCACTAGGAATTACCCGCACACAGCTAGTCGTCGAGTGGAAGTCGACCGCAAAGATTGTGGTCATTTACCTGCCGCGCAGACCATGTACGGAACTCGGGCCCGTAGTGCCGACCTTGCTGAATATGAGCGCCCGATCAAGTCGGTCGTGCAACTGAACCCTACGGTTGCGAATGAAGCCTCGAAAGTGGCCGAGGATGATGCTGCTGTCATCGCCCGCGTAGTTGCCACGTTTCCTCCGCTTTCACCAGAACAGCGAGAACGCCTTGCGGTAATCCTGGGTGGTGCCTCATGACCGCACTCGGAAACGCCAGGGACTATGCCGATGGCTTCGTCTACTTTCAAAGCTGTATCCGCCGCCCGACGGAGATCGACGAGACCATGGCACGTCTGCGCGATCTCCTCCTGCTGCGCACGGCTGTCAGCGAGTTTCTCCGCGAAGAGGTGGGTCTTCTCTCCTATGAACCGTCACCGGCGACGGATGCACTCCTCGCGCAGCTGCTTCAGGATGTATCTGAAGCTGACACAGAGATGTACCAGAATCTGACGGCACAACTGGCGTCTGCCCCGGACGGTGGTGACGGTGAGTTAAGCATCAAGGCCAGCAGTCATGCCTTTTCTTCGGCCTAGCCGCTTCCATCAACATGAAGTGGGGAACTGAAACCGCCACTGCCAAGGAACCACATGATCATCAACACCAGTCAGAACACCGGGTTCGTGAGGAACGCACGCCTAGGCGTCCGCGAGGTGGTCCGCCAGCTCAACAGCGGATTTGGGGCGACCCTAGTTGCGGGTCTGACCGGCTGCAAGGATCCGCGCATAAGCTACAAGTGGGCCCGAGACACTGGTCCGGAGCCGAAGCTGGCCGCCGTGCCGCGACAGCTGTTGGCCCTCCGGGCATGGATCGCCGTGTCAATGAACGAAGGTGAGCATGTTGCTCGGCTGTGGTTCATCGGCGCCAGCCCCTGGTTGGACAAGATCTCGCTCATCGAGGCGATCAGCAAGCTCGATGCCAAGAAAGTTATGAACGCCGCCCAAGCGATGGTCGAGGACCACTTCACCGGATGAAGCGCGTCGGCGTTCCCTCGCCAAATATCGTGCACACCTTGAGCCGCGTGCGCACTGCCGTGTGATGGCATTCGCTCTCCGCTAGCGACCTTGTGACGACAATTCGTGAAAATGAACCGCGCTGGAGTTGACTTTGCAATCACCTGGCTCCACTCTTGTATTTACAAGACCAATTCAAGACGAAGGAAGCCATGATGACGGAAGCACCATTCGACCGGGCACTTGTCGCCGCGCTCGTTCAGGCAAGTCGCGCCTTCGCCGACTCCTTAGAAGCAGCCCTCACACGGAGCAACAGTCACGTCGACCTTTCGGGCTCGAGCTCCGCAGAGTCAACTTCAGCAACAGCCGCACTGACCCCCACCTCAGGCGCCCTCTGGGACCCTTTGACATCGCCGATCAACGAGCTGCCGTTCTCGCCGAAGGTTCAGGGATCCCTCGAACAGAGAAAAATGAAAGACCTTGTCTATCTGTCGGCTATCTGGACCATCAACGTCCGCGAGGCGCGAGGCGCCACTCCAGCTGAAGTGCGAACTTATGCAATCAAGGCTGGCTACAGCAGTGCCCGCGGCGTCACCGCATGGTCTAAGGGTAACGGCGGAACCTACAACGACGAGACGGGGCGTTGGATAACGTCCGCCGGGAAAGAGTGGGTGAATGACCGCGCACAGGAATTCGGCCTTAAGCTCCCGATGACCTGACCAGTAGGCGACCATCGACGCAAGAGCACAAAGGATCAGACTGAGCCGGATGATCGTGGCGAAAGGTAGCCCCGCCGTAGTCATGCACCGACATGATGGGGCGGTACGGGGTGCGGGCCGGGGAACATAGCCGCGGCCGGAGTGGGCGGGAGTACAGCCGGCCAAGCTGGCGATTGTCGATGTTCTGAAGCTGGGACGGGCGCCGGGCGAACGAGGCCCCCTCTGCCAAGTGTGTCGCTGATTCAGAGTGAATGCCGCTCGTGCGGTCACTCGATCTCCGTCCATGGTCACAAAACTGCGGGCTAGGATCCCGAGGAGGTGGTCGGCAGCATACGTTGCGGCTGCACGACAGCCATCAAAGAGCGGCAACCGGCATGCGTGTCGGTCGCCGCCTCCGATTCTGAATGCCGTGAATTGGCCCATGAACCTGAACTCCAACACGTCGCCACAAGATGAAACGTCATGAAACCAAACCCTCATCGTCAGGTTCCTCTGACGGGTCGTGGACGTCGTCCAGCCAGGCGAATGCTGCAGCTACTGCATCTTCGTCAGTCCTGAGGACGCGCAGTCCCGTGCGTGCAAGCGAGTAGAGCTGGTCGACCCAGGCCGAAGCCAACTCGACGTTGCCTCCCGGGTTCAGCGACAGGCTAGGAATGAGGTGCATTCCGTGGAGAACATTCAAACAGGGCTCCATCGCGTGCGTTTCGACTGACCACCACTCCGAGTGCACGACTCCACTAGAGAGCGAGTACGCCTGCCGATAGAAGTCCAACAGACCAGCTTCATCAGCCATGGCACGGATCGACTTGCCGTCAGCGAATGTGTCTCGAGTGTCGACTGTTCGGTGGTCGAGCACATCGTGATTGTGGCTGAGACGCTCGAGTTCGTCGATGCTTTCGCGAAAGCCTGCGGTTCGCGCCTCGTCGGGCAACTCGTCTGAGATGCGCGCGTAGAGCTTCGCCTTGCCGGCTCCATATTCTTGGAACTGCCTATAGATGGTTAGGTCCTGCTGCGACATCCAGTGGAGGTAGATCTTCGTCTCCACCAACATGCGCCCGATGTGAGCGCCGTGCTCCAGGCACCACAAGTCGGGAGCGCCCAGCACCACCACGAGATCGCGCCCGGCGCGGGACACAAGTCCAGAAACAACCTCCTGCCGTTCGTTTGCGAACAGGTGGGACGGGGCGGTCTCCAGCGCCTCGACGAAGCTACTCAGGACATCCATCGTGAACTGGCGAAGGTTCTCCCCACCCTCGGGCATGGGACTAGGCTTAGCTTCTTCGGAGCGAACAGACGATGCAACCTGCCCGGCCGGTTCGCCGGAGGCTGATTCCTTGGGGCCGTCGTCGGGGTTTTCGACGTCCCGCTTCCGAATACACCTGGATGTCATCGAGTTCGTTCCCCAGAACACGCGTGCCCATTTGATCGCTTCATCGAAGTGGGTCGGATCATCAACCTGCACCATTGCCTTGTGTGCGCCCCACATCGCTCGCACGGCCGAGTCAGCTGCCGCACGCTTGGAGGGGTCACCTGGGTAGTCCTTCAATAGGTCGATCGTGGGGCCACTCGATCTGAACGTCCCTGCCTGAACGGTGCTCCAGGTGCGGAAGCATTTCATCAGCGCTTCACGATGGCCGTCCCTCATGACCGAGATCAGCGCGTCCAGAACCAGGTCCAAGTCCGACTGCTTCGGTGGTGCCACCTCAATGTCGCCGACAAGCCAGGCAGCCGGCCGATACGGGTACGAGGCCAGCGCACTGCAAACGCCTTCAGAAAGCAGGCCATACCGGCCAGCCTCGTCGACGACGATCCCGGAAGCGTCAGGAAACTTCGCGGCCAGAGCGGCCAGGTGCGAGAGCCGTCCGTCCAATGCCTCTGCGACCCACGCAATTTCTCCATGGTGGGCGAGCCTTTCCTGTACGGCCTCCTGCCACTTCACAAACTGCCGGAAGCTGTCATTGCCTTGCTCCGCCAATACTAGTGCGGGCCAGAGGAGATCTGGGAAGTCGTCCTTGAGCCAGTTCTCCAGAACCAACGCTCCGGTCGCTGCGAGCGGGGACTTGAACACGCGGCCCTTTCTTACATGGCCAGACATAGGTCCCGAGTGTTGGTTTGGCTTCTGGAGGTTCATGTCCGAAATCTACCTCTTTGATCCGACTCAACCGGCTGACTTCACTATCGTGTCGCTAGACCACCGTTCGCCCAGAACTCAACGATCCTCCCTGGCCGGTGGACGCAACAGGCATCCCTAGTGGCGATGGTGTTCTCGTGGGGCGCGGAACGACTTGCGGAAGCCCTACGAAAAGTCTCCGGATCCACCTCCGTAGCGTTCCGCAAAGGAGTTCCGCAGCCGTTTCGCCCTGAAATCGCAAGGAACTGCTCCGAATAGGGCGGAACTGCGGACGGAACCCCACTACTTCTCTTCTGTTACCACTTATGAAAATAGACGCAATTAGGAAGATGAGAGAAGTACTGGGAAAAGTTCCGCACTTCCGAAGTCAATCGTTCCCATGAACGCCATACCTCTCCTGCCTGACCTAGCTTGCCAGAGGGAGAGTCAGCACTCGACCCGACGCTCCAGCGATCACGCTGAACGCGATGCCTCGAGCAGAGCAATCGAGCGCCGGATCGCCAACATCTGTTCTTGCGCTCTCTCCAGTTCTTCCTTTGCCTGGTTCGCGCGCCAGGAGGCTTGACTGAGATCCCGCTCAAGCTCGGAGATCTGCTCGTCGACATTCATCCGGTCACGAAGCAGTGCATCGAGAGGCACGTCGAGCACTTCGGCGATGACCACTGCCTCGTCGAGCCTGACCGCACGCTCATGCTTCTCGATTCGGGTGATCGCGCTTGCATCGACCTTCTGGTCCAGCACTTCGGCGAGGCGTTCGGCTAGAGCAGCCTGGCTGAGACCGGTACGACCTCTCTCCTCACGGAGGCGACGGGCGAACACTTGGCCTGGCAGTACGTTCATGACAGCTCCTTCTCGACAAAGAATGATTTCATGCGATAATTACACCACATGCTTAACTTATTGCATTTATCACATTAAATCGTTAGGCTGTAAACACGATCACGACAGATCGTCCCACTGCACGACCGGTAGCTCGGCGGCAGCCAGGGAAACACAACAAGGGCTGGTCCCGACTGCGACGTCGAGGACCCAAGCGCACGGCCGATGGCTAGCCGGCGTGGGTGACATATGTGCCGCTGCGGAGCTGAGATGCCCGCAGCCGTGGCCAAGGCGTGAAGAGCGCCGCCTTGGGACACGCGTAGAGCGCATAACACGACCTCCCGAGGTGCCACCCATCATGTCTGTCACATCCACCGCCGTCATTGAGCCGCAGCTGCTTGATCTACGCGACATTTCCGCACTTGGCTACGGCACTACCCAGACCATACGTACCCGTATTCATCGGGGCGAAGTGCCCGCCGTACTCGTCGGAAACCGATTCAAGATTCGCCGCGAGGATCTCCACCACCTCGCCAAGCCCGTTGGCCCCGCACGGTCGTCCGCTGAAGATGATCTCAACGCCCTCTTCAAGCGCATCGTCGAGGAATTCCCTCGCCTGAGTGCCAACCAGAAGGCCGAGCTCGGCCAGTTGCTTGCTTCTGCCTGCCAATAAGAAAAGCCCCGGCGAACCGGGGCTTCACTAAGATTCTCACGATCCGACAAACGAGTTGCAGCTCGTGTATATGTCGAAAGGACTACTCCAAATATGTCAGATCACACCACCGAATTACAAGCCCCCTCAACGGACAGCCGGAAGCCGAAAAAGGAGTCAGCTGCACAGCAGCTCATCGAGTTGGCTCGGGACTGCTACGACCTTGGAATCGACACTGATGGCAAGCCGTTCGGCGTCCGTAAGGGCGGCCACGTCGCCCGGCCGCTGACCGGTAGTAAGCGTTCGATCCGTCAGGAACTAGGTGGCCTCTTTTGTCGAGCCTTCGGTCGGCCAGCCTCGCAAAACGCGCTGACCGAGGCCCTGGCAGTATTGGAATTCGACGCAAACGAGCAAGGGGAACCTGTAGAGCTCGCCCTCCGCAGTGCGCGCCCAACCGACACCGAGTTCTACATCGACATGGGCGACACAACCGAACGGGTCATTCGAGTAACGCCCGCAAGCTGGGAGATTCTCGACGGCAACGTCAACATTCCGGTTGTGTTCCGCCGGACCAATTTGACGGCACCCCTGCCGACTCCTGAAGTTGGTGGCGACCTAAACCGACTATGGGAGTTCGTCAACATGCCCGGGACTGCCGACCGGCAGCTAATCATCGGCTGGCTGGTCGGCGCACACCTGCTCGTCGGACTACCTTGCCCAATCCTCGCTATGTTGGGCGAGCAAGGCACCGCAAAGACAAGCAGCGCCCGATGGATCTTCGCTCTGGTCGACCCGACCTCGGCACCCGTTCGCCGCCCACCGAATGACGCAGACCGTCTCCTGCACGCGGTACACCACTCACGAGGCACGATCTTCGATAACCTGTCCTCCATTCCGCGCTGGATGTCCGACGCCCTGTGCCGCTGTGTGACAGGCGAGTCCGATGTAGACCGATCCCTCTACACCGACGCAGACGCCCGTGTCATTAAGGTGCAGGCAGTCCTAGGCTTCACGGGCATCGACGTCGGTGCTCTGGCCGGCGATCTCGCCGAACGCTGCGTGTGGGGTGACCTCGGTGTCATCCCGGCATCCGCACGGCGTTCCGAACGTGAACTCAATACCACGTGGCAAGAGGCGTATCCGTCGATGCTCGGCGGCCTCCTCGACCTTGTGGTCATGGCCTTGAACGCTTTACCCAAGGTGAACCTGGTCGAGAAGCCGCGTATGGCGGACTTCGCGGAAGTACTTGCCGCACTCGATCTCGCCACCGGTTCCCGAGCCCTGGAACACTACACGCGCGCCCAGGAGTCTATCGCCGAGGAGATCGTCGACACCGACAAGTTTCTCGGAGCAATCACCACAATGGTCACAAAACGCTGGGCCGGCACAGGCAAGGAACTACACGGATTCCTTCCCCGTCCTGCTGACGACAAGTACTGGCCCGAGGCACGGGGTATCAGCGGAAAACTGCGGAGGTCAGCACCCGACCTCCGCAAGTCAGGGTGGACTGTCGAGGAGATTCGGCCCGACCCGGCCAGCAAGCGTCCCAAGACATGGGTGCTTGTACCTCCGGAAACCCACATCACCGACGCGGAGATCGCGACTGTACAACTTGTCCAGGAGATGCACACACGGGACGTGGAAGCGTGGATGGCACGTGTTCGCTCAGACGGATCCACTCCAGACTGCGAGCAGGACCATGTCTCGCTCCTCCGGGGCGGGTCCAACTTTGCGTGCCGCAACCCCCACTGCAGCACCCCCAAGTGGAAGCGTGAATACGGACCGTTTTTCGAACGGTCCAAAGCCATCGACTCAAGGCTCTTCGACGAGCTCAACCGGCTGGGGCTGGCACTTCCCGACTTCAACCGGCTAGTTGCTGAGCGCACCTCAGCAAGTCTGGAGGAACTGTGATGAGCACGACCATCGATCCTCGATCCTTGTTTCCACACTTCTATACCAACGCGGCGGTTAACTGGCTGGAGGAACACCCACGATGGACGGTCTCCGGTCGGCTGGGAGACGACATCAATTCGACAGGGAAAGCTCCGATCGATATCAGGGCGCTATTTGATAGCGGTAAGGTCCGTGGAGCGTGGGCAGTCGACGACAACTGCTTAGTCACGCTCGCCGAGCTCACCCAGAAGCTTCCTGGGGCGGCGAACGCAGCGTTCTACCTGCGAGCCCAAACCGACGGACTGCTGGTGATCGACATTGAGCCAAGTTGTCCCGCAGAGATCTCCGCGAATATTTTGGCACTGCCAGGCATCCTTTACGCCGAGACGTCTATGTCGGGACGTGGGTACCACCTTGTCACGGGGCTGCCGGAGGACTTCTACGAACACCGCGCCGCGGCCAGCAGGAGGGTACTGCGGGAAGCCCATGGCTGGTACGAAATATTACTCGACCACTGGGTGACCTTCACCCGCCAGCCGATCAGTAAGAAGGTGATGACTTATGCCCAGAACATTGACCTGGCGTCAGCGCCGTTCGCCTCGGTGGCCGATCTGTACGCCTCGTTGGCAGTGACCGTGAAAACTACGAGCGCCGCATCGACAGTGGTGAGTACTTCAGTCAAGGTCCCTGCGATTAAGGGCAACCGACAGATCGTAGAACGGACGCTTGCCGGGGCCTCGTCACGGTTCAAGACGCTTGAACATTTCGGTGGCGACAACTCCCGCTTCGAGTTCTCGATGCTCGGCGTGCTCCATCGAGAGATGCGTGGCCATCTGGTCCGGTTCGGCTTCATGCAGAGAACCACGTATTCCGAGAGCGATCAAGCATGGCTGATCTACCAAGCAGCGCTGGAAGTCCTGCCGAGTCGTCCGAAGCACAACGAGCAGCGCAATGGCCGACCGTTTCTACTCGACCGCGCCGCCGCGATGGTCGCATCGGCGTAGAGCAATCGATGAAACATCACTATCCACGTGAATGGAGACAGATCATGAGCACCACTTCCCTCCCGTTGGGCCTCGCCGAACACCAGACAGTAAAGGAGGATCAGCTGGCGACTATCCAAACCGGGCGAGTCTTCCGCGACAAGAAGCTTGCCTGGGCTTCTGCTAGGACAGCAGGGACGCGAATCGAGTCCGGATGCCCTGCATCGATTGGTGGATGTCTTGAGTCGCCTGTGCGAACCCTCCCGAGAATCTCCAGACTCCCCCGGAGGAACCCGATATGGACCCGACTCCGACCTCCTAGTCGGAGCCACTTGCTCAGAAAAGATTGGATACTTCCGTCGCGGATTCTTTCGGGGCCGTGCCGTGGCCTTCGTTCAGCGAAGCGGCAGCCCAGTGGGGTGACGCGTAGCTGTACGGCTGGCAAAACCACCACTCAGCGCGAGCTGATGGGGGCTTTTGCTTGCCCACGCAGTGGGCCAGCCCCGCAGGGCGCCAGACAATATTCGAGGCACGAAAATATTGTCTTTATGGCGCTAAAGAAATTCTGCTGCCTTGAGAGCGAAGCCGAGGCTCAAGGCAGCAGAATTTCTGCGACGGCACGGTGTTGGGAGGGGCGCAGCCAGAGGCTCCCAACACCGTGGTGGCGTACTACCGCACGCACAGGGAGCGCGAAGCAGAGGCTCGCTGTGCGGGTTAGTGGTGACCAGTGAGCGAGAACATCGGCAGGGTCGGTGCGGACGTGCGTCACCTTCGGCACGGTGCAGAGGGCACACGGTCAGACCGGGCATCATTGCTCCACGAGTCGATGCGGGAGCTCGATCCCCAGGCGGCAGCATACTTCGCCGCAGTAAACCCCAACATCGTGGCCGCTGACACGCACAGGAACATCGCCATGATTAACGACGGCATGGGTGGATTCCGGCGTCCGAAGACGAAAGAGGAGGTGCTGGACTACGGTGATGGTCGGATCAACAATGTGCATCGCAAGATCAGTACCAGGTCGTTCGAGACGACATTGATCGTTATCCATTTGCCCAAGTCGATGTGCGTGGAGGTGCCAGGCTTCTACCCGGTGGTGGACAAGGATGGGGTCCATCAACTGGATCGGGAGGGTAATCCCCGGGTGAAGTCCCGCTGGATAGCTCGTGACCGTGATGAGGCAGTTCGCTTCTTCAATGACGCGTTGACCTACTACGGCAATGACGTGCTGACAGGCGGCGTGGATGCCATCCACGGATTCGACATCAACTTCGACGAAGCTACTCCGCACGTCCAAGCAATGGCCGACACGTTCGCGCCGGACCCTAAGCACGACGGCAGCCTCCGTGTTGATGCCTCCCGCATATGGGGAAGTCATCCTGAGGTGCGCGACGAGAACGGAAAACAGATTGGCGGCAGCCGGAAGATGCGCCAGTACCAGGCTGGACTCCGTCAGCGGATGCACGATCTTGGGTACCCCGTTGAACTCAAAGTCGATCCGACTCGCAGCATGTCGAGCCAGGGGAAAGAAGAGTACATCGAGACCCAAGACAAGTTAGCCGAGATCGCCCAAGGCGAGGAGTCTCTTCAAGTGGGGCGCCGGCGGCTCAACATGGACCTACAGGACCACAAGTATCGAGATGCTGCCGTGGGCCGTCTCCTGGCGGATGCCCACATGAAGCACAACCAGGCCGATGCTGAACTCGAATGTCTGCCTGAGCTGCGGTGGAAGGCTCGCCAGGAGGGCATTGCAGCAGGCCAGTCGGATCTGGCCGCTCGCGAAGCAGATATTGATCGACGTGAACTCGCCATCGTGCTGGAACGCGCTGAGATGGCTCAGAAGTCCGAAGCTGCTCAGAGAGCCCTCGACAGTGCACGAAGGGCGCAGATCGCGGCTCAGACCGCCAGGAATGAACTCGAAGCCGAAGTCCAGCGGCTGAAACGGTACCCTGCGGACTACGACCGGTTCCTGGATACAGTGATGAAAAGTGGCAAGACGCTTCGACCGATGTTTGAGCGCTCCGTGATCGCGAATCAAATAAGTCGTGGGGAGCGGGTGCAAGGCGTCATCCAACGGCACTCAATGGTGTTGGACACGCCTTTGGATGACAAGGATGCTGGCCCTTCGCTTTCATAGCGACCAGATCATACGGAGTCTGGGGAAATGTCTGTGTGATCGGCACGGGGGATGCTGATGGGAACGAGCTACGGTGCGACACGCGGGGTTCACACCCACCGTGCAGCGTGGCATCCACGCTGCACGGCCGTATCCGTTCGTTTACGAGCAATAGCTCTCCATTTTAGTTTCGTCCAACATGCAGGATCGGAAGTGTGAATAACCAGCCGTCCCAGATTGAGCGTCGAAGCCTCATAGGGTCGACTCGTGAACCACGTCGAACACCCTGAAAATCTTGTAAAGCTCCTGGAACTCCTGTTGAAGGCCCACCGTAAGAACTGGCTCTCCAGCGATGGACTCGTGGCGTGCCTCAAACGAGAGTTGGCCACCGCAGACAACGAACCCACCACTTCGGTTCCAACCAAGTCTCGGAATTCACACATTGGTGGCGAGTTTCCCCGCGCTACGGCTGCGAAGTTAAGCCCCGCGGCAATGCTCGCTAGGAAGATCAACCTACTGCTGGTCGCGATCATGTCCGACTCGGGGAAGCCGTATGACTACCCGGCGGTACAAGATGGTGCTCAGAAAGTGGGGGTTGACCTCTCGCGCACCAGGTGGCAGAACATGAAAGCAGGAAAGGAAAGCAATACGCCGAAAAAGTATCTACTTGCCCTCGCCGCAGTATTCGGTATCGACCCGGACTATTTGGTCCGGGAAGACGGCGAGATTCCGGAGCAGGTCAGGGCCGAGTTGCGTCGATCCCAGATCCAGCGGCGCGCCGAGGTGCGCCTTTATGCCGCACGTTCTCTGGAAATTCTGGATCCAGAAGCTCTCGAGGCGATAACGGCGATCCTTGCCGAAGTCAGTTAGAGGCAAATTCCCACAAGGGCACCCCCGGTAACACGCCACAATGGAAGCACCAAGGAGGACGACGATGGCATTCAGCCGAGCATACGACCCAGAAAACAGAGATGAGGTATTTGATACTTTGCGTCGCGAGATTCTTGCTGCCCAGGTAAAGGTGACACTGGACGAGGAACTCAATCGTCCGACATCAGATACTGTGAAGCGCTTGGCCGGCATGAAACTGCCGCCGATCGTCAAGGTGAACAACTATGTCTGTGGTGCTCAGATCTGTGCCGTCACCCGGAATGCTCAGGGTATCCGGGCGGGGCGCGGCCACGCGGTGCCGGCCGTCGAAGTGCGACATGACCTTGACCCAGATGGCTGATCAATTGGAACTTTGAACTTTCGAGACCAAAGACTGGCACGAGTCTGGGCGTGTTGTCCTGGCCCGGCGTTGGCCAGATCATGCCCACTATGCGCCCACAAGCCGCCCAGGGGCCTCAGCCCACAAAACTGTGGCCAGATTCTGGCCACGATTGCGCAGCAAACGGGCTGAGTTTGGGCTTTCCTAGTGTGGCTGGTCAGTTTGTGGCCACGAAGTGGCCGAGGGTGGGCTGATTGTGGGCTGGCAGGGATCCGCGTACACAAAGGGGCTTCCGCTCTGAGTTCACCTATGATTCTTAGAGCGCTCATCATGACCATTGGGGAAGAAACATGACAGATCAGATTGACCCGACGACAGCAGCTGTCCGGGCAGCTCAGCAGCAGAGGGTGGATGCAGCTTCGGCCAGCGACGAGCGCTACAAGAACAAGCTGACTGCGGGTCAGTCACCGTCGCAGGCACACCAGGTGTACCTGACTGAAGGCCGCGCGATCGACGCAGACTTCGAGCGCACGGTTGAACCGTGGAGGCAGCATTTCATTGCGTCCCATCCTGGTGAGCCTCTTCCGGATTTCCTGACACCCGGGTTTCAGTCATTCTCAGCTCGGCAACAGAGCGTTGCTGTGCCTCAACCGAAGAAGAGTGGCCTGAGATGGCTGCCCTTGGTCGGCGTCGGCATCGTTGGGCTTTTCATCATCGGCGGCTGCGCCTCGATGTTCGCGAGCTCCAGCCCGTCAAAGGAAAACAAGACAGTCGTGTCGGTGATGACCGACGACGAGAAGTTCATCAAACTCGTGCGTCAAGAGACCACCCTTCCGCAGATCAGTGACGCTACCCTGATCAAGTTGGCGAAGTCCGCATGTGCAAGCTTGTCCAACGGAGGAAACACAACTGAGGTTCTGATTGCAGTCATGGACAACATCCCCAGCGGCGATCAAGAAGATGTCATCAAGACCGTGGGCTTCGGCATAGCCGCCTTCTGCCCCGACCAGTCATCAAAGGTCAGCCGCTAAGAACACCCAAGACCATTCAGCCGGCCGTCTCAGTTTTCCCTGACCTGAAGCACCATTCCATCGGTGACGGATGCTGAGATGAGACCAGCCTTGGTCTTGGAATCGGGGTGGTCATGGGTCGACAGCACAGCAGCAATTTGCTGGAGGGCAATCCTGGTGCGTTCACTGTTGTCCCTGCCAGCGACATAGTTCAGCAGGACCAGGGCGCCGAACACGCTGTAGTGGTTCCAGAGGAAGTCCACATGTTCGTCGCAGGCTGGCTCCGCGGTTGCCGTGGCGATCGCCACGGGGTCAGTTTCGCCTGGGATCACAACACACGGCACCAGCGCAACTGATTCGTTCCCGCAGCCGGCGACGGTGCAGGTGAGTTCTTTTTTTACATGTTTCATGGGGTTCTCCTCCAGTGATGGCGCCCCGAGCCGGGGAGCACACATCTATCGCCTCACGGTTTTTGGGGCCGTTGGGGGACGGGGTACCGTGTTGCGCATTTTTCTGGGTGGCCACCGAGGAGGATCAAGGTTTGTGCCGGCGGTGTCTCTGGGGGCAAAAAGAAGCCCCACATGATCGGTGGATCATGTGGGGCTTCTGGAAAACTCACCGAGGGAAGTATTCAGGTAACCAAGGCGAGATTCCTTAGGACTACTCTATTCGACGGGCGAAGCAGCTAGACAGCGTCGCCGGCGGTAACAGGCTCCAGTTGCCACTGCCTTACTCCTAGACCCTTGACGAATCGCCAATCACTGCGGCACTTGTCGCAGAAGATCCGCACGTCATGCTCTTGGAACCCAGGCGTGTTGTCATGCTCCTCGATGACTTCACCATCACCACAAGGGCAGTGGTACGTGTAGACCTCAATGGAACCTGCGCCTGCGCCCCATCCGGGGGTGTCGCTTGCGGTGTCACTGATCAGCCCAGTGCGGATACCCAAATCCTCACGTTGATCCGCGGGTGCAACCCCGGCCCACTCTTTGATGGCAGCTATTGCTGCGTCTCGCGCATCGCGGGATGTCGAGACTTCATCCAGGATGTCCAGCAAATCCTTGGGAGCGCGAGCGATCTTGTTGGAGCTGTCCCGGACGCCGGCGGCGTAGTCGCCGGTCACGTCACCGACCAGGTCATCACGACCAGCCTGCTGAATCAGCCACTCATGGAATGGGAACGCCTCAGTCGACGGCGCCGGCCGCTCCCAGCGATCAAGGACAGGCTCCCCGGCGGCACA
Source organism: Arthrobacter sp. TMN-49 (assembly GCF_054511095.1). Classification (NCBI taxonomy): domain Bacteria; kingdom Bacillati; phylum Actinomycetota; class Actinomycetes; order Micrococcales; family Micrococcaceae; genus Arthrobacter; species Arthrobacter sp. TMN-49. Next base: position 251,167 of record NZ_JBTNDH010000001.1, read on the forward strand.
CTGCGCAAGCACTGTTTTGAGGTGAGTCATCCCCGCCGGGCGGTGGTGATGCCCTCGTGGCTTGGGCTGACCAGCGTTGACCATGCGCTTGACGTAGTCATGCTCGGGCTCTGAAATGCCGATCATGAGGTTGAGGCCACCCTCTTGCTCAACCATCGGCAGTCCCAGGGCCGCAGCCGCCCAGATGAGTCGACCGTTGGAGACGAACGAGCAATGAGGCGCAAGGAATTTCTCCGCGGTGTGCTTCAGGGAGTAGCTGCTGACTTCCGGAGTTTCTCCTGGTGCAATGGAAGTGAACAGGCGCAGGAAGTCCACCAACAGCGCCAGTTCGATGAAGTCGCTGGTCTGGTTGAAGCTCCACGCCTTGTCTGCGTAATAGCCGGCTTCACCGAGGATGAAGTCACCACCGTCTGCACCCACGAGAAGGTGGTCTTCGAGGGTGTTGATCAGGTGGCGGGCGCTGATTCTCTCGTCGAGGAATCCCTGTGCAAGAGGTGACTCAACCTGTCGCAGTGCAGTCGTGTAGTTGATGTCAGTGAATGTTGCCCAGGCGCGAGTATCTTGCTTGATCTTGCGATCGCGGGTTTCACGGGGGTCGTTAATGTTGGAGCTCATCTCAATCTTCAATCCGGGCATCGCAACCCACGTCAGCAAGCCCTGTTTGATTAAAGAGAGGTCTCTAAGCAGGAAATGCGATTCTGGATCTGTGGCAGTTGTCTTCGGCGTCGTCGTTACGTGGGAACTCAGACTCAGAGGAAGGCAGACCAGACTGCCTACAACCAATTATACAGGCAAAAAATGGGTGGGTTACAGAAGCACTCTGGGGTTGCGCGGCGGGAGACAGCCGTCCGCGGCGCCTCATTGGCTTCAATGTCGGAGGCCTGTGACAGGCTGGCTTCATGATGTTTGAAGAAGATCGGACTGAGCTGCCTCGGGCCTACGTTGCGCTCCCACAGGACCACCTCTATCAAGACCATGAGAAAGACTTGCTGGGCACTATCCAGTGGTGTGTTGCCCAGGCGGGAGGCGATGCCAGCAAGGTCGGCATTCAGACCGGCCACAAAGATGATCTCGAACAGGATCCCTTGCTTCTTGAATTCGTGGCCATGGGCGCCAAGGTCTATCCAGACTTCCGAGGGAAGATGGCTGATCTGCCGTCTGGACCTGTGTTGATGTACCGCCCACTGGATTCAAACCTATGGGCTCTAGAGAACAAGCGAATGCCGTCAGCCGTGGCAGCATTTGGGATCACGGGACCAGAACATTATGCAGACAGATTCGGCCTTGAGGACATGGTCGGCTGCCAGCCCTGGATCTCCGCCTTCAAACCACTGCATCTGGGTGGACCACTCATCCAGGCCAAAGACCCCATAGTGGCAGATCGAGTTGTCGCCGTGGCGCTAGGCTACTTCACTGGCGCAATCAACTCATCCACGGGACTCACGGACAGCAGAGATCGTTCGACGGTGATCGAGGGGTTGACCAAACTGCGGAAGGCTGGTCACGAGTTTGATCCGAATGACCTCCTTGCCGGCGCCTTGGCCGAAAATTGGCGAGGTGACGCGGCTGTCCAGCTGAGGGACGTAGCCAAAGAGATCAATTCAGGCAAGCGGAAGCAGTTCAGTTCCCGATTGCGTCCCGAAATTGTGGAGATTTGGCGCAGGCAGGCCTTGTCCTCAAATCGGTAGAGAGTTGCTATAGGTAGAATTCCAGCAGAGCCCCACCCTCAGTCCCGCTATGGCGACGGGTGGGGCTTCTCTCATCTGTGGCTAGATCGCCCGCAACTCCAACCCATCGGTGGCACCAGCTGAGATGAGACCAGCGTTGGTCTTGGGGTCTGGATGGCTGCGTGTCGATACCACCGCAGCAAACTGCGCAATCGCTGTCTATAGTGGCTTCGCTGTTTTCGCTGCCAGGATCGAGATCGATCACTGCCGGCGCACCAAAGATTGCGAGAGATTCCATAGGACATACATGTGCTCGCGGCATACCAGGTATCATGTAACTACATAGATACCTCCGGATACCGTCCCTCTGGTCACGAAAGTGACTAGGCACCGTTGGCTAGAGATTGTTTGCAGAACAGCCCGCACTTAGTGCGGGCTGTTCTGCTTCTGGAACACAGCAGTGCAGCCTACTGTTCGGGCGGTTGGTCACTCGTGGTCACCACCATCGGTTTCCTCCACCCCGGCAAGGCATTGTTGAGCGCTTCCAACCGCCAGGGCAGTATCTCTTGGTGAAGTGTCTTGTGGTGCTGTGTGGCCATCCAAATTCCCAGCACATGTTCTACCTCGGTCGTGGTCTTCGGATGTCTAGGTAGGCGACCATGCTCGGCGACGAATTCAACTACTCTGCCAAGCTGTTCACGCCACCGCCGGTCCCACTCTCGCTCCAGATCTGTTGTGATCCAATCTCCAAGTATCCCCATTTCGCGGGCCTTCGCCCATCCCAAGGTCTGGGCTAGGTGCGCATGGCGCTGGTCCGAAAGCCACACGTAGAGAGACGCCTCGCTGTCTTCCGTCCCGTGGATGGTGGGATAGCGGCCGAAGGCGGCGATGAAGTCTCGGAGTTCAGCCAGATGCCTGTGCCACACCTTGGAGGGTCTTTGGGGCGCTGTTGCGCGGGCAGCAGCCAGATCAGGATCAATGGCCCTGCGGCCTTCCAAATGCCGATGGATTGTCCCGATGCGGGCGCCCGTCAGCTCGGCAATTCTGGGGACCGGGAGCCCCGCGGCATACATCCGGTCCCACTCTTCATGGTTTGAGTCAGAGATCTGGGCCATGGGAGTGCCTCCCTAATCGTCGTCGATTGGCCCTAGCCTAGCTGAATTGACTGTCTGGTTTCAGGACATAGTTGACTGCTGTGTCGCGGCATCGTTGACTCTGGTGGTGGCCGCGGAGTTGGCAGATCATTTGATGTGTCGGGACATCGTTGACTCCATGGA